>JAGWKO010000007.1 GCA_028873295.1 Verrucomicrobiota bacterium | reverse complement strand
ATACTACCCCCTCCCTCGACGATCGATTTTTGGCAGCTTTGACGCTGCTCTAAAGTCAAACTTTTCAGCTTTTTGGGGTATATCATAAGCCTTTAAAAATTAAAGCGAAAATTGATTGAGAAAAACGCAGAATTTGTGAGCCAAGCCATCCTCCGAGCAGGATGATGGTAAAGACGACGGCAAAGAGTTTGACGGTGAAGGAGAGTGTCTGCTCCTGAATTTGCGTTGCCGCTTGAAAGATGGCGACAAAGAGTCCAAGGACCATGCTGATAAGAATGGGAGGCCCTGAGAGGAGCAAAATCAGCAAAAGCGCCTGATAGCTAAGATGGAAAATTTCGTTTGAGAACATCTCAATAACCTTGAACCTATCCCGGTAATGGGATAGGTCTATCTAAAAGAACCTGCAAGTCCCTGAATAAGCAGAGTCCATCCATCCACCATTACGAGGAGGAGTAGTTTTATCGGCAAAGCAATTGTGAGTGGTGAAAGCATCATCATTCCCATTGCGAGCAGAATATTAGAGACTACCATATCGATCACAAAGAAGGGAAGGTAGATGAGAACGCCTACCTCAAAGGCATTTTTGAGCTGGCTTGTGACAAAAGCGGGAATGAGAATGAGTAGATCAGTCCTTTTGAGCTCTTCTTTGTAGGGTTCCGGGAAAATGCGATAGGCGAGCTTGTAAAAGCTGTCCATGTGAGCTGCTTCCGTATTTTTTTGCAAAAAAGAGCGCAAGGGTTCTTTGGCCTTGTCCACAACATCGACGACAAAGACAACCGCCTCGTCGGAGATCATCGAAATGGCACCTGTCTTCTCAATGGCCGGCTGTGCAGCTCTGTACATCGCAACTCCTGTCGGGAACATCACGTACAAAGTGATAAGAAGTGCAATGCCTGTCAGCACCTGGTTGGGCGGCGTCTGTTGCGTCCCGAGAGCCTGGCGAAAAAGAGAGAGGACGACGACTATCTTCATAAAAGAGGTCAGGAGCATTACCGCGAAGGGAAGAAGCGCAATGCCGGCCAAGACAGCCATTTTGGTAACGACTGAAGGGTTCGCTGGCACTACGGCGAGTTCTTGCCGCTCCGGATTGGAAGATTTGGATGACGCGGGCTGTGCGGCTGCAAGAGGCGTGAGACAAACAAAAAAGAGAAAAAGGAGCTGTATAATTTTCATTTTATGTAGTTGCGAAAAGCAGCTTCCAAAGCGCGCCATTGGGTTTCCAGCTGCGCGTTGATGATACCAGCTTCTGTTTCAATAATACATCCCCCCGGCTCTACATCGGCTCTCTCCTGCAATATCAGATTTTCAAGCTGCTCAAAGGCTCCTTTAAGCTCCTCCTTTTGCTTTTCAAGAAAGGGAAGGTCGGTTTTGTTCACATAGATGTGAATGCGCTTGTGGTGAAGAACAGGTTTGAGTGCGGAGCGTACAATGTCTGCAATTCTGTCGGGATGGAGTTTCAGCTCTTCGCCGAAAATTTTTTTTGCAGCAGTCAATGCGATGGGCAGAATTTTTTCAGTGACCTCTTCGCGGAGTTCCTTTATCTTCTTTTCCATTGCAAGCAGCTGATGATTCCAGCTCTGCAATCCCTCTTGAAATCCCTCCAGGAAAGCCTCTTCTTTAATTGTTTCTGCCTCAATCGCTACTTCCTTCCTGAATGTTTTTGCTTCGCTCTCCACTTTTTTTACGAGTTCCTCGGCTGTGACAAGGAGCGCATAATCGGAGGCGGGCAGGCGTTTTTCCCCGGGCGCAAGATGCACCTTTGTGCCCGAGATAAGAGAAAAGAGTGTCATATACCCAAAATAGCTGAAGCATTGACATTCTGACCAGCGTCAAAGCAGCCAGAAATCGATCCGCGCGCGGATCGATTTCCGGCGCTTTCACGCGGTCAGAATGTCAATGCTTCAGCTATTTTGGGTATAAAGCTTTCTCCCAGGAATAGGCTTCGCGTACCTGCTGGAGTAGTTCGATGCGCACATTTTCAGCAACGGAGAGTTCTGCAGCCTTCAAAAGTAATGTCCCTCGGCCCACGTCAAGCAGATGCGCCAAATGCCAGATGAGATCTTTTGTCTCCTCAGAGATCGCCCAGCCCAGCCTGGCGATTCCTCTGCGGTGCAGCATGTGGCGAAGCGACTCTTTTGTTTGATCCCACTCCTCTATGCGCAGGTGAACAAAGGAGGGGGAAGTGGGAGGAAGAGAGAGCTTTTGCAGAAAATTCCTCTCGGACTCTGTTAAAAAACTGTAGATTTTTCGAAGTATTTTTGTCTCCACAATTTGCTTTCTCTCTACAGCGAGATCAAAAAGAGAGAGCAGATCGATAATGTGAATCAGTTCTCTCTTGGTGCACTCCAGAAGCGTTGTGAAGGGGGAGGGAGGAAGAAAAGCGCGAGGCAGGATTTCATGGGCAATTCTTCGCAGCACTTCCTGTTCCAGAAAACGAAGTAAAAGTCTCTTGGGTTCCGGAGTAGGAAGAGGGGGAAGGCCGATTTCCTGACGCAGACGGCGCTGTACCTGCCCGGGAAAAAGCGCGAGGAAAAGATTTTGCTCATTATGGCTGCAGAAATCAAAAAAGGGGACAAACCAGGACCAATGGATGGAGGCGAGGATTGGAATTTTTTTTGATATGGGTCCAGGCTCTGGAAGTGCCTCCATCTTCTGCAGGAGGTTGGAAGAAAGATGGCTTTCCAGGAGAGCTCTTTTCTCATCTGTAAGAGAAGAGAGCATTACCTTGAGAGTCCATTCCAATGTCACAATTCAGCAGCTCCCTCTTCATTTTTTGAAAAGAGCGGGCGAATTTGCGGGTAGAATTTGTAGATAAGCCAGCTGACAGCGATCGCAAAGAGAAAGAGAAAAAAGAGCAGTACAAAAAAGATCCAGCGAAATCTTGTCACTGAGCTTTGCGTCATGACAAGACCCCAAATGCTCGCATGCGTTTGGATTCCCTTGCCGCTGATCATCTCCTGCATGGCGGGAAGAGTAATGTCAGAGAGGCGAGAGCGATCTGAGATTACAGCGACATCATCATAGTTAAGACCATGCACGCTCGCTGCCATAAGCCGCTTGATCTTGACCTCAAGATGGCTGTTGGGATCTTCAAGTACGCCTTGATGCTTCACATAAACAGCAGCAGTAACTTTTGGAGGAGGCGCGCCCGGCATTAACCCGGCGCTCCCTGTTTGAGGAAAGGAGATCTGTACATCAGCGTCGAGCACACCATCGATTTTTCGGATCGTATTGGAGAGCTCTTCTGCAAGTCCCGCCTGGTAGCGAACAGTCTCCTCCATCGCAGAGGACATGAGCCCCGATTTTGCAAAAAGCTGCAGAAGAGTCACGCCCGTTTTCCTGGGTAGCCCCACTCTGCTCAGAGAGGCCATCGCCTCTACCGCCTCTTTGGAAGAGACATTGATCGCATAGAGTATTGTAGTCGTAGCAGCTCCAACCCCAGCTGAGGGGGCTACAACTTTCTGAGCGTCAATGCCACGTGAAGCGAGATAAACAATGATCTCATTGGCGTCCCGTTCATCGATGCCGCTGACAATCATTTGGTTAGAGGCACATCCTGTTAAAAGAAGTAAGCCGATCCCTATAAAAAAGCGCCGCATGCCACCCTTTCCAGATCATAGGCGTCTTTGATTTATAGGGCAATAGGTCCAAAAATTCGCTGCAGAACGGTTTCTCCGTGTTACAAATCGGTTGATTTTATTTTATCAATCATGTTAAAATTTAGTTAACTTATGAATAATTTGAACAATAATACAACCGTTTTATCAACTAGCGATGTTGGAGAAAGGGAAGACCCCAATAGAAATGTCTCTCTCTTTCGACTCCCCCCCGATCTTTTTGACCAGTGCTGCAGCTGGTTAAATGTTGTCGATCTGGCCCGATGTCACAGCCTTTGCTTTACATTCAATCGCGAATTGCTAAGGTGTTCACAATATTATTTAAAATCAGATAATTTGAGGCTGAATATTTCTGCCAAACACCTGTTACAAGGCTTGCCGGTAAAAGAAATCATGGCGATAGCGCTGAGCCGTATGCCTGGAATGCGGAATTCGAAAAGCGATGGAATGCCGCTCTCTGTTCCTCAATCGCTGCGACTCGAAGCTATTGATTGGATATGCAGTAGACCGGCCTCATATCAAGAGGTAAGATCGCTGATCGTTTTAAGAGCCTTTGGCCAGGCGTCTGAAATCGCAAAAATGATACCGAATCAGATGGAGCGGGAGAGGTCCTTATATATCATTGCGCTCGCTATGGTTTATTCGGGTTATAAGCCGGAACAAACAACAGTGGACATGATGGCGCAACGAGTAGATCTTGAAGAAAAATTGCTCGTAATTGTCAATGCGATGCTTTCTGCGAAGCACAAGGTAGAGGACGTAGTGTCTATTATAGACAGGATGAGAGATTCTTTTATTCGTGATCTTTGTGTGCAGGACATTGTGAAGGCAATGGCCTCTGCAGGTCTCAAACCAGAGGATATATTGGCAGTCGCATGTAAGATTCAAACAGAGCACCGTTATGACTCGACATTGCATAGCGCGTTTAATGTCATGATTTCTGATGAATCTCGATTAGAGGAGGCTCTGCAAATTGCAAAAAACATGAAAGGTGAGAGCAGCTATCTCAGTGCCTTGGGAACAATCGCTCCAGCGATGGTTGCTGCTGGTTGCGCATTCAAGAGGGTGCTAGCCATTGTAGAGGAGATAGAAAAAATAAAGTCCAAGAATCATTATAAGACGCATTATATTTTGAAAGATATTGTTTTGGCAATGATCTCTCAAAAGTATGAGTTGCAGGAGATAAAGAAGCTTACAAACAAAATTCGACACATGTACCGGGCGGAGGGAGATCACGGGATTGCCAAAGCCATGCTTTCTGCAGGTTACGGGTTGGATCAGGTGTTGGAAATTGTAAATAAAATTCCGTGTGTCGATGCGCGTAATGCTGTCCTGGCTGACATTGCTCCAGTACTTGTGTCTGCAGGTCATGGCCTGGAGAAGGCATTGGCTATTTTAGACAGGATCCCAAAGGAAGATCGCAATTTTGCTCTGCAAGGCATTGCTGCAGCAATGATTTCTGCAGGCTTCACAGTAGGAGAAGCATCGGCAATTGTAGATGGAATCGCCCCAAGTAGACGTGATTCTGCCTGGGGAGAGATCGTTTTTGCAATGATCAATAAAGGATATGCGCCACAAGAGATAGAGACAATTGCGCACAGGATACAGGGAGAAGAACCAATACGCAGTTATGCCTGGATGTCTATTATCCCAACGATGATCTCTGCACACTGCGAGGTGGAAGAAATCAGAGCTGTTCTGGCTCGCGTAAACAAGACAGTGCGCGTATTGGCTTTGAAAGAGAGCGCGCTGGGGATGCTCTCTGCAGGTTACGCGCTGGACCACATATTATTGTTAATTACAAACGAAGCGATCGGTGGCGTCCGTTGTGATATTCTGGAACACCTGGCTTTTGAAATGGCAAAACACCATAAACCAGAGGAGATTCTGGTTGTTCTAAACATGATGCAGGGTTCATTGGAGGGAGTAGTGCCAAAGATCGCAATAGCGATGGCAAGAGCAGAGCGCAGTCAGAAAGAGATCCTGACCATGCTGACATTATAGACCTCTTGCATAATTGAGGGTTCGTCGATTTTCGGGATTATTTTGGCCGAATTTCGCCTCTTTTTTGGGGGGCTGTATACGAAGTTTGATATACCCAAAATGGTTCAAGAGTTGACAACTGGCCTTTGGTCTCAGGAAGAAAACATGATGGGAAGGATGTGCATGATACGCATGATAAATTTATCATGTGTATCATGCACATCCTTCCCATCATGTTTTCTTCCTGAGACCAAAGGCCAGTTGTCAACTCTTCATCTTGTTTGGGTATACAGCCCCCCAAAAAAGAGGCAAAATTCGGCCAAAATAATCCCGAAAATCGACAGAACCTCAATTATGCAAGAGGTCTATTGTATAATCCTCGAAAGATGCATACTCACAACAAGTCCTATTTTGTGAGGTGCCCATGTCATTTCTTCAGCGCTACTTTTCCAAGGTGAATGAACGGGAACGCTCCTCTGCCGCCATTGCACATCTTGCAGCATTGGATGCTATTCACGAGCAAGATCCCGAGATTGCTAAAAGCATCGTGCAGGAACTCAGAGATCAGAGAAGTCGGCTTAAACTGATCGCATCCGAAAACTACTCTTCCCTCTCTGTACAACTTGCAATGGGCAATTGGATGACAGACAAATATAGTGAAGGCTCAGTGGGGCATCGCTTTTATGCAGGGTGCGGCAACGTGGATCGCATCGAGGGCGAGGGCATGCGTCTTGCACAGAAAATTTTTGGAGCAGATCACGCCTATCTGCAACCGCACTCCGGTGCTGATGCCAATCTCGTCGCTTTCTGGTCGATCCTCGTGCAAAAAATAGAGAACCCTGCTGTGGAAAGACTTGGGAAAAAAAACCTGGGAGAGCTCTCTGCCGCGGAATATGAAGAGGTGAGAAAGCTCCTCTCTAGTCAGCGCGTCATGGGCCTCGGACTCGGCTCTGGCGGACATCTGACGCACGGATATCGCTACAATATCTCCTCTAAAATGATGCAGTCGGAGAGCTATGAGGTAGATGAGCGCGGCTTTATCGACTACGCAGCTCTTGCAAAACAGGTAAGGGAGTTTCGCCCCCTCATTTTGATCGCCGGCTACTCTTCCTACCCCAGACGCATCGATTTTGCCAAAATGCGCGAGATCGCCGACTCTGTAGGAGCGGTTCTCCTGGTCGATATGGCCCATTTCGCAGGCCTCGTCGCAGGAGGTGTTTTCGATGGAGTCTATCACCCTGTGCCCTTTGCTGACATCGTGACAACAACGACGCATAAGACGCTTCGCGGTCCAAGAGGCGGTATGATCCTCTGTAAAACGCCCTATCGCGCTGCTGTTGACAAGGGCTGCCCTCTTGTTTTGGGAGGGCCGTTGCCGCATGTGCTTGCAGCAAAGGCTCTTGCGTTAAAAGAGGTGGATACTGGAAGTTTCAAGCAGTATGCAGCGCAAGTGGTCGCTAATGCCCAGGCGCTTGCGGAGGCTTTCCTGCGCAACGGAGTGAAACTTTCAACGGGGGGGACGGATAACCACCTTATTGTTATTGATACGGCCTCTTCTTTCCATCTGACAGGCAGACAGGCGGAGACGCTCTTGTATGATGCGCATTTGACGGTGAATCGCAATGCAATCCCTCGCGATCCGGAGCGCCCCTGGATTACTTCGGGAATTCGTTTGGGGACCCCTGCATTGACGACCCTTGGTATGAAAGAGAAAGAGATGGCAGAGATTGCTGCCATTATAACGGGTCTGCTTCGAGAGGCAAAGCCCGGTTTTGAGGAGGGGAAGCCATCGCCATCGAAGGCGGAGGTGGATGGAGTTCTTCTTGATAAAATGCGCATGCGCATCAGAGAGCTGCTCAGCCACTTTCCTCTTTATCCGGAGCTAAGTATAGACTGAAAATAGTCTCATTGAGAGAATAGATTTAGGAACCTATCCCAGTAATGAGCTTCTGTCGATTTTCCGGGTTCTTTTGAGTCGAATTTCGCTTCTTTTTTGGGGGACTGTATCAAACTTCGTATACAGCCCCCCAAAAAAGAAGCGAAATTCGACCAAAATAACCCCGAAAATCGACGAAGCCTCATTACTGGGATAGGTTCATTTAGGAGAAGTGACTATGTCGGAATCTGAGAACGAAGAGAAAATGGCAAAGCCTCTGAATGATCGCATTGAGCAGACTCTGCTCGACAAGCGAAGGATTTTTCTTTCCGATGCTGTCGATTCAGCGACTGCCAAAGAGCTGATTCGCAAGCTCTGGTATCTCGATGCAGTAACTCCCGGCAAGCCGATTCTCTTTGTGATCAACTCTCCCGGGGGATCTGTCGATTCCGGGTTTGCAATCTGGGACCAGATTAAAATGATCTCTTCCCCTGTGATTACTCTGGTGACTGGTCTTGCCGCTTCAATGGGCTCTCTTCTCAGTCTTGTTGCGGGAAAGGGAAAGCGCTTTGCGACTCCCAATGCGCGCATCATGATTCACCAGCCTCTTATAGGAGGGGTGATCCAGGGACAAGCGACCGACTTGGAGATCCAGGCAAAAGAGATGCTGAAGACGCGTTTGGCGCTTGTCGATATTTATGCAGGGGCGACAGGCAAGGATCGCAAGGCGATCGAGAAAGCGATTGATCGCGATAATTGGATGACCTCACAGGAAGCGCTTGAGTTCGGACTTCTGGACTCTATCGTTACTTCTCTTCATGATCTTGAACCTCACATGAAACATTGAGTTTTTTAGTTTCTAAATACCGAGTAGCCGGCAACGATTTTCTCCTTCTGGAGAGCGCGCACTTACCGGAAGAGACCGACCTCTCCCTGTTAGCGCGCACGCTTTGTCAGGGGAAAGAGGGAGCTGATGGGCTTATCCTTGCCCGCCAAGATCCAGAAGTTGATGTAGCGATGCGGATCTTCAATGCAGATGGGGGAGAGGCGGAGGGGTGCGGCAATGGGCTTTGCGCACTCTTGCAGTTTCTCCAGGTCGAACGCACTTGCCGGATACGCATGGGGAAGCGCATCGTACGGGGTTTCCGCGAAGGGGATCTCTCTGTCGTTTCTCTGGGTATCCCCGAAGGGACAGAGTGCAATTTTGCCGAGAACATTCACTTTGTTCATACTGGAGCGCCTCATCTTGTGCATTTTGTTGCAGATGTCGATGGGTTTCCCTTGAAAAGTTTTGCTGAGCCATGGCATCGCGAGTTTAATGTGAATATCGCTACAGTGAAAGAAAAGAGTCTTTTTGTGCGCACTTATGAGCGCGGCGTAGGAGAGACGCTCTCTTGCGGAACAGGAGCGGCAGCTGTTGCCTGGATTGCCTCCCTTGTGCAGGGAATACAGATGCCCCTTGAGCTCTTTTTTCGCGGCGGTTGCCTGCGAATCTCGTGTGAGGAAGATGAGCTCATGCTTGCAAATCGAGCGGAAAGACTTTTCTCGATATATACCGAAAAAAGCTCAAAAGTTTGACTTTGGAGCTTTTCTCGGTATGCCAGTGACGCAGCAGCCTGAATTTGTTACAAGATACAGGGAGAGACTTTCAGATTGTAAACAGATCGGAGAGCCTCTTTTTTCTCGCGGTACCTATCAGCTGGAGATGGCAGAAGGGGAGGAGAGATTTTTTCCTTTTCTGCAGCTTGGCGAGGATGGAAGCGTCACTGACGCTTTCTGCTCCTGCTCGATTTCGGAGACAGGGAAGGGATGCCCACATCTTGCGGCGGCGTGGCTTTTTCTTGTGCCGAAGAGAGTGCCTCTGCATGTCAGATGGCGCGATTCTTTTTGGAACGGCTGTTGTCAGATTGCGGCTAAAAGACACGGAGATACACTTCCTTTTGAGGTGCAGGAAAAGGAGTGGGCTCTTTTTTCCAAAACGCGTAAAAAGCTCTTCAGTTGCACTCCTCTGACTGAGCAGGCAGAGGAGCGCTGGAAAGAGCTCATTTCTCCGGTGAAAAAAGAGACGGAGGAGACTTCGCTGAAGTTTTCCAACTGGTCTTTTGAGGAGATGGCCGCTTTTAAAGAGGGGAGAGGCAGCTTTGCTATCTCCTATGAGTTTTCTCCCTGGTCCGATCTTTCCAAGTGGCTTTTCTCTCTGCAGGAGCAGGGGAAGCCCTATCGCGTGCATTTTCCGGAAAAAGAGGCAGAGGTCCTCCCCTATAGCGTTCAGATTGAATTTGAAGAGCTGCATCTTTGGCTTTATCTTGCAGAGGTGAGCTGGTCTGTTCTGATTCCGCGGCTCACTACGTTGAATGCCTCTTTAAAGCTTTTAGGGCGGGAAGACAGGGCTATTTTAGGAGCGGAGTACGATGCTAAAAAAAGACGTCTTTTTCTTCATCGTCAGAGCGTAGAGAAAAGAGCAGAGGAGATACAGGGGGTTCCTGTAGGGGAGTGGCGTTTTATCTCTGGCAAGGGATTTGTGCATTGTGAAGAGACTGTACCTTTGCAGGGAGAGATCGAGGAGAAAAAAATTGGCGGGCTCCTTTCTGCAGAAGCAAGAGAGCTCTCCTCTTTTCTCCCGATCTCTTCTGCAGGGCATAAAGCGCGCTATTTGCTTCATTTTGACGCGGCAGATCAGCTTCACATCGAGGCATTTCTCTTTGAGCCGGGAGATTTGCGAAACGCCGCTCTCTTTTTCCCCTGGATCTATCTGGAAGAAAAGGGATTTCTTCTGGTGGAGGAGTGGCTTTTTGATGAGAAAGAAAAGATCATTGCAAAAGAAGAGATGGCAGATTTTATTAACCGCCATCGCGTCTGGCTGCACAACTTCCCCGGATTCCAGATCCATTTAGGCAGCCTTGAATCTCATTTGATCTATAGGATCGCCGAAGACAAAAGGCTTGTTTTTGAGGCTGAGCTCGCCTTTCCGGAACGCTATGAGGGAGCACGCCATTTTGAGGACTGGGTCTTTCTCCCGGGATTTGGTTTTTATCAAAAGCGGGAGCAGGCCGGACATCTTCCGCTGCATCCAGGGCTTTCTGTTGCAAGAGAGGAGGTCTCTGACTTTATCACCTTGCATAGAGAAGAGCTCGAGCAGGTGCAGGGCTTTTTTGCCTCCTCATCCCCCTTGGAAGAATTGCGGCTGCAGGTCTCTTTGGATGCGGAAGGACGGATTCAGACAAACCCGCAGAGAGTCTACAGGCCAGGAGTCGATCCTGCACAGGTTGCTCATTTTGGAGCCTGGCTTTTTCTTCCAGGAGAGGGTTTTTCCGAGGTTCCTTCCGGAATGCAGCTGCCGGAGCGTTTTCGCGAACCTGTGACGATTCTTCCCGCACAGGAGGGAGCTTTTCTCTCCTATGAACTCGAAACCCTGCGCTCCTATTCTCTGGAGATCGATCCGAGGCTTTGCAAGCCCTCTTCGCTTGTTTTGAAGGTGAGAAAGGTGTTGCCATCGCGCAAAGAGCATGAGTGGTTGCTGCATCTTTTCTACGAGTCGGAAATTGGGCCTGTTGATCCGGTCGCCTTATGGGATGCGCAACAGAAGAAACGGGAGTATCTCTTTTCTTCTGCGGGGCTTCTTTTTCTCAAGGAGCCGAGGTTTCAGTGGTTGCGCCATCTTTCCAAAAAGCAGATCGATCGCAAAAAGGGAGTGATTCGCCTGAGCGCTCTTGAGTGGCTGCGCCTTACTCTTTTTGAGACAGTTTTAGAGCCCAAAGGAGATGATCCGGAAGCGGTAGCGAGTCGAAAATTGCTTGAGCAGTTTTCGCGTTTCGAGACCGATCGGATTCTGGATCTCTCTACTCTGAAATCGGAGCTTCGCCCCTATCAGGAGCAGGGAGTGGCATGGCTCTGGTTTCTTTATTGCCACAAACTCTCTGGCCTTCTTTGCGATGATATGGGACTTGGCAAGACTCACCAGGCAATGGCCCTTCTCTCTGCGATCTCCGCGTACAATGCAGGTCAGGGGAAAAAATATCTTGTCGTTTGTCCTACCTCCGTTCTCTATCACTGGGAAGATCTTCTCACGCGTTTTTTGCCGACGATGCGCGTTCTTGCCTACCATGGATTAACAAGAAGCCTTGAGAATTTTTCAGAAGACTACGATCTACTTCTCACCTCGTATGGCCTTTTGCGCACAGGACGCGAAGACCTCACCTCCTTTTCGTTCGAACTTGCTATTTTTGACGAGGTGCAGGTTGCCAAAAATCGCTCCTCGCAAACCCACCGTGCACTCTCTTCTCTCCGTGCCTCCATGCGCCTTGGCCTTACCGGAACGCCTCTTGAGAATCAACTAAAAGAACTCAAAGCGCTTTTCGATCTTGTGTTGCCTGCCTATCTTCCCAGCGACTCTCTTTTCCGCGACCTCTTTATCCATCCTATCGAAAAAGAGGGCGATGAGGAGACGAAAAAACTGCTCGGCAAGCTGATTCGCCCGCTTCTTTTGCGTCGCAAGAAAAAGGATGTTCTGACTGACCTTCCTGAAAAGATCGAGGAGATCGCCTATGCAGAGCTCTCTCCCGAGCAGCGCGATCTCTATGCGCAAGTTGCCCTGCAGGTAAAAAGCGGAGTCTATACAGAACTGCTCAACGAAGGAGAGCCGATCCCCTATCTCCACGTTTTTGCTGCACTCAGTCTCTTCAAGCAGATCTGTGATCATCCGGCGCTTTACCACAAGAGCGGCTCTTTTGAGGGTCATGCTTCCGGGAAATGGGATCTCTTCGTCGAACTTCTCACGGAGGCGATGGAGAGCGGGCAAAAGGTAGTGGTCTTCTCTCAATACCTGGAGATGATCGCTCTCATAGAGTCCTACCTCAAAAAAGAGAAGATCGGCTACGCCTCGATCAAAGGCTCAACGCGCAATCGCCGGGAAGAGCTCCTTCGCTTCAAGGAGGATCCGGGCTGCAAGGTCTTTGTCGCCTCGCTTCTTGCTGCCGGAGTGGGCATTGACCTCACCACGGCCTCCATTGTGATTCACTACGATCGCTGGTGGAACCCTGCCAAGGAAAACCAGGCCACCGATCGCGTCCATAGAATTGGCCAAAACCGCGGTGTTCAGGTCTTTAAGCTTGTAACGCGCGGGACCGTGGAAGAGGAGATCCACGCCCTGATTGAGCGCAAAAAGGGGCTCTTTGAGAGCGTCATCGGCGTCGAAGACCAGATCAACTATCTCAGTCGGGATGAGTTGATTAAGCTGTTCGAAAGAATGTTCTCTGACTGCAATGTTTGACATTATTTAGATGTAATTAACTGATAGTTAATAAATTACTTATGATAATTTATTTTTTTATGTTTTTATGTTATAATAGTGTTATGAGTTCTGCTGTTTTTTGTAATTCCAGATATTCTTATGAAAATGACACAACGCTTGTGTTGCACCGCTGTTTAATGGGAAGAAACGGCCAATGCTGGGATATTGTGGTGGAATTGAAGGGAGGAGGGACGCTAAATAAGGGCGGGTTGCAGAAAGAAAAAATCGAAGAGATCGCTAAGTTATTTCAGCAGAAGGTCGTAGGAGAGGATAAGTGGAGGAGTGGAGGGAGTATCGATGTAACGGTTGAAGATACCGCCAAGTCGAAAGAGTGGGGGGTGCTTTCTTCTTTGTTGCCGCAACGTACTGGTACCAATAATGCGCAACCTGGTAGTTCGTCGAGTACCGGTTTGAATCAGGAAGCATCACAACCCACTGGTCCTGTGAATGGTGGCAATGCAAATCTGAGTAATGAGCAACCTGGTAGTTCCTCGAATGCGAATGTGGATCCGAGTGTGAATACAAACTCTGGAGCTGACCCCAAAAAAGAAGGGGATAGGTTTGTTTCAAAAATTGCGAATTGTGGTCGAAGTCTCTTCCAGTTAGTTACTGCTGCCTTTAGCAGCAGTTCCAATGCTGATGACATGAGTAGTGAAGGTTCTATGGAGGAGGGGGGTGTTTACAGCGATGTTGAGGTAGAATCATCCTTTGATAATGAGGAGGAGAGTGCTTCTGTGAATCCTTCACAGTTACCTTATCAGAATTGCTGCGAAGAAAATATTGTAAGTAAGTCGAAAAATTATGTAGATGACGATTGTATAATCGGTAGTAGCCATGTTAATAGTCCACCTGCAAACAAAGGTAGTTCGTCGTCGCTTCAAGTTCCTGTGAATGTCGCTAAGACATCTTATCAGGATAGGTATGGAGACATTGTTGTAGGTGAGACGAAGAAGGGCTATGTAGATGTGGTAGGGGATGGGAATTGTTGGCTATACGCTGCTTACATCGGGCTAAAAGAGCTCGGAGGCTCTGTAACATCTCGGCTAAGTGGAGTGTCATTAACAAAAAATAATCAAAAAGCATTTCGCGAACAGCTAATAAACTACGCAAAAGACAATTCAAATGAGTGGGTGTCTTGTCGTACGAAGAAAAATGGCAAGATGGAATCTGTTGATATAGAAGTCCGGCCCAGATCCGCCTTACAGACAGAGAAAGAAGAGGGAGAACTGAATGAATTCGTCGTCATAGCCGCATGTTATAACGTAAATATTGTTGTGTGGCAGAGGAATTCTGATGCTGGCTATCATAAGTTGCACTTGATAAAGGTAAATGGGCCGGTCGGTACGATCAATCTTGCTTTTGTCAACGACAACCACTATCAATTTATCCCTGCGAGCGCATCGGAGGACGAACTCTGAGCTTCAGGTTTTTCAACTTTCTCTCGCCAAGTAAATTCAGGAAGAAAACATGATGGGAAGGATGTGCATGATACGCATGATAAATTTATCATGCGTATCATGCACATCCTTCCCATCATGTTTTCTTCCTGAGACCAAAGGCCAGTTGTCAACTCTTCATCTTGTTTGGGTATAGCATTCAATCTTTTAATTGACGACACGCCATAGTATACTGTTAACTATCGTCCTGTTCGAAATCGCGGAGGATGATCTCTATGAGCTCATTTTGGGAATAGGTTTGGCAGTTGAGCCAGCGGAAGAGGGGTTCTTTGCGAAACCAGGTGAATTGTTTTTTTGCGCAGTGCCTGGAGGCGCGTTTAAAGAGAGAGATGAAATTGGCAAGATCTTCTTTCGTTTTCCCGCTGTCCAGATACTGCAGTGTTTGGCGATACCCAATGGCACCTGCGGCAGTGGAATTTTCTCGCAAGCCCACCTTTTCAAGAGAGCTCACCTCTTCAATCAGCCCCTGTGCAATCATCTCATCACAGCGCGTTTCAATGCGCCGATAGAGCTCTTCTCTTGGATAGTAGATAAACCAGCAGCGAAAGTCATACTCCTCTTCCTGCAAAGAAGCGCTTTTGGGAAACTCGCTTACCTTTTTTTCGGAGAGGGCGATGATTTCCAGGGCGCGTACGATTTTGTGGCGATCTCGCTCTGAAATGGTAGCAGCATAGGTCGGGTCAAGTATTTGCAGCCTTTCATAGAGCACTTCGGCGCCAAGTTCATTGATCTGCTGCTCCAGCTTGGCGCGGATCTCGGGATGTGAAGGCGGCCCCGAAGGAGGTCCATAGAGAAGAGTGCGTAGATAAAAGCCCGATCCACCCACAGCAATGGGAACATTGTCTCGCGCGATAATCTCGTGTAGAGCTTTTTTCGCATCGCTGCAAAAATGCGCTACGTTGTAGGGAGCCGTAAGATCGCACACATCGACAAGATGATGTGTGATTAAGGATCGCTCTTCGGCAGTGGGCTTCGCCGTCCCAATATCCATGCCCCGATACACCTGGCAGGAATCAACCGAGAGGATCTCTCCACCAATCAGTTGCGCAAGCTCAAGCGATAGCTTGCTCTTGCCGGAGGCCGTTGGGCCACCAATGACGAGTACCTTGCGCTTCTTCGGTTTTTCCAAAAGAGAAAGTGTGCAAGGGGCGGGCTTTGCGACGATTGCTGCAGATTTGCGGCGACTCTTTCCCATACCTACTTTATTTATGAAGCCCTTGCATCGCTTCCTGTTCGTTTGAGTAAATGTTTAAAAAGCGATCAAATCCCACCATTTTAAGGGCGTCCTCTACCTCGGAAGTGACCGAAAAAAGAAAGAGGTCCCCCTTTTGGCTGCGCAGCTGTTTTGTTTTGGAAAGAAGCACGCGCATCCCACTACTGCTCAGATAATCAATGCCGGAAAAATCGATGGCAAACTTATGGTGTTTGTCATCGATGAGCGAGTCGATCTTCCTGTCCAGAATAGGGGCGTTTGCAATGTCCAGCCTCCCCTCGACGCGGAGCACTCGCACCCCTTCTATCTCTTCTACAGCAATTTGCAGGCCCATCATAATACACCTCCAACAATTTGGGTATATACTTAACTTACTGATTTTCCACAAAGGCAAGACGGGGGATGCGGAGATCGATGATGCGGGGGGAAAAGCGCACGGAGGTCCCCGTGAGGGAAGAGAGCTGTTTCCGGTAGTCTGCTTCCATGCGGCGCCGTAGGATAAAGAAAGAGGAGAGCTCCTGGGCATAGTCTTTCGGAGAGAGGCGCACGAGTTTGGGGAAAATCGCAACACCGCCTTGAGGTAAAAGAAATTCCTCCTCAGTATGGATCACGATTTCTCTCTGCCCAAGTGTCGGAGCAAAGGCTTGTGAGACGTCAATGCACTTGATGCGAAGTTTTTCGCGCTGCGCAAGTGGCTCCAGAAAATCAAAAAGTTCCCAAGCGAGCTGGAGAAAGGGATTTTCCAGGGGTGAGAGCCACTCTCCACCGGCGCGTCCATAGGCATCTTTGGCAGAGCCAAAAGGGGGGAGGCCTAGATAGAGCCCGGGAACCTCCTTGGGTGAAAAAAAGGGGGCCAGGGGAAAGAGCCTGTTTCCCCTGTCCATCGCTACATTCGCATAGTCGAGGAGACGCACCACAGGTCTTCTTACCTCATAGTCAATAAGCAGTGTGTCGGGAAATTCTTTTTTGATGCTTACTTCGCGAAAAAGAGGGGAGGAGAGGAGTTTCTCCTTTGCCTCTCTGCAGTCAAAGGTGTAGAGCGAGGTCGGTGCATCTGCGCTTAGGGAGAGCAGCCCGGTTAAATAATCTGTAGGGAGCGCCTTCTTGACGGGCCCCGTCTGCGCAATGCGTCGAATCTGATAGCGCGGATCGTTGTTCTCCTTTCGCAATTTGTAGTCCCACAAGACATTTCCGCTTGTAAGAAGGAGTGCGAGGGCAAGGAGAAAAAAGATTCCCTGTTTCATGAGCTCATGCTTTCCGTTTTCGATGTCGATGCAAGGCAGAGGCAATCAGGCGGTCAAAAAGAGCTGTCGGAGGAAACTCTGCAGAGAGAAGGGGAAAGGCGCTTGTCGGTGTACAGCCAGGGAAGGGATTTGCTTCGTTCAGCCAGTACTCTCCTTTGTTGTCAAAGAAGAAGTCAATGCGAGCAAGACCTTCACAGCCGAGTAGTTGGTAGACCCGTTTGGCAAGATTTTTCCCCTCCTCCTGCTTTTCTTCCGGCACCGTAGCAGGAATTTGATAGGGGAATGCTTTCTCCCCATACTTGTCTTCATAGCCGACAAATTCCCCTCTGCTCAGAATTTCACAGGGAGGCCCCACCCAAAGAGGGCTGTTACCCACAATGCCAAACTCGATCTCTCGTCCCTCAATGTGCTCTTCAATGAGGATCTCAGAGTCAAAAGTAAAGGCAGTGCGCACCTTCTTTTCCAAATCCTCGATCTTCTCTACGCGGGCTACCCCAATGCTCGATCCGAGATGTACCGGTTTCACCCAGACAGGAAAAGAGAGCTTCGCTTTCACAGCTTGCTCGATCGCGCTAAATTCCTCTTCCTGACGAAAAGAGAGATAGGGCGCCACTTTGACCCCGTGAGCAAGCGCCACCTCTTTTGTCCAGCGCTTATGCATGCATAAACTGGAAGAGCGGTAATCGCATCCTGCATAGGGCATCTGCAGCGTTGTCAGCAGCCCCTGAATCATCCCATCTTCTCCCTCAGGCCCATGTAGAACGGGAAGCGCGATATCACAGTTCAGCAAGGCTTTGAAAATTTCCAAAGAGAGGACTTCTTCTCTTTCACCGGGAGGAGGAGAGACAAAAGTTTGAGAAAAGTCGTTTCCTTGCCACATGCCCCAGTGCCCTTTGCGATCGATCGGAAAGCCTACCCACTCGTAGAGAGCAGGATCTGCCCAGGAGACCAGAGTCTTTGCAGAAGAGAGTGAAACTTCGCGCTCGGGTGAGGTCCCACCGCAGATAAGGGCAATTTTCCATTTTTTCCCCTCTTTGCCGAGCCGCGTAGTAAGAGGATCAATGACTTCACCGATATCCCCTGCTCCAAGAGTGATCAGGAGGTCCAGAGGTTGAAGGAGGGGGAAGACATTCTTCTCCAACTGCTCGCGCGAAGAGAAGTGGAGTTTGTCGCCGAGGTTTTCTTTCATGCATTGGGCAAGGTTTTGAGAGGAGATCCCCTCTAAAGAGGGCTCGCCTGCATTGTAGATATCGGTCAAAATCACAAGGTCGGCGGTATCACACGCATCTTTAAAATCATCCCATAGATCGCGTACTCGCGAAGGGCGATGCGGTTGAAGGAGAGCAACGATGCGCCTCTCTTTTGCAAAGCTGCGCAAGGCAGAAAGCGTCGCCTTGATTTCGGCAGGATGGTGCGCATAGTCTTCAAAAAAGGTGACCCCACCTGCTCCCCCTCGTTTTTCCAGCCTCTTCTTCACTCCGGAAAAATTGGAAAGAGCGCGGCGTATGGTTGTTTCGGGAATGGCAAGCGCAAGACCAAGCCCAAAGACAGCGGTCGCATTAAGAGCATTGTGATGGCCGAGGAGAGGGAGAAAAATATCGCGGTATTCTCTGCCCTTGAATTGTAGAGTGAAGGAAACGCCGAGGGCCTCTTCTTTGCAGGAGAGGATGCGGAGCTCTGCCTCGGGAGAAAAGCCATAGGAGATGCCCCGCGGATGCATCTCTTTGAGACGTCGATCGTCGCAGCACCAAAAAAGATGGGATTCCTCCTGCACTTGAGAGAAAAATTGCGCAAAAGCAGAGCGCAGATTCTCTTCTGTCTTCCAGAAATCCATATGGTCGAGATCGAAATTGGTCACAATGGCGCCAAAGGCCGAGGTGCGAAGAAAGGAGCCATCGCTCTCATCTGCTTCTGCCACAAAAAAGGGACCCTTGCCAAAGCGCCCATTTGTCTGTAGAGAGTCCAAAACTCCCCCTACGGCGAAGGAGGGATCGCACTTTGCTTCTACAAGCAGTGTTGCAAGAAGTGAGGTTGTCGTTGTTTTCCCATGCGTTCCTGTGACAAGAAGCGATTTTTGTCCCCGCATCAGAAGGTCGAGGAGTTCTGATCGATGCAAAAGAGGAAGCGAAAGTTCTTTTGCCCGCTGCCATTCCTGATTCTCCTGAGAGATACTGCTGCTGTAGACGATGCACATGCCCTCTTGGATGAACGTTGCATCGTGAGATCGCAAGACAGAAGCCCCCTCATCTTCCAGCTGGTCGAGAAGAAGAGTCTCTTTTTTGTCACTGCCGGAGACGGAAATCCCCTTTTGCAAGAGAATGCGCGCAAGGGCGCTCATTCCAATGCCCCCGATGCCAATGAGATGATATTGTGTCATTGAGACAGCTCCTTTCGGCAATGTTCTGCAAAGGGAATTCTTGGTATTTCTTCTCGAAAGAAGCGTTGCCGCATCGCCTCAGCTCGTATGCAAAGTAGGCGAAATTCTGCTGTCAGTCTCTCAAGAGAAGCAGCCTCTTGTGGCAGCTGGAGAGCAAGGCCTCGTTGTACCAGATAGTCTCCATTTTTGCTCTGGTGATTTTCTGTTGCAAAGGGATAGGGAATCAGCAGGGCGGGCAGCCCAAAGTGCGCAAGTTCCGCTACAGTGCCTCCGCCGCTTCGGCACAATGCAAGATCAGCTGCCGAGTAGGCTCTCCACATCTCCTGTTCAAAAGGGCAGACATAGGCGCTTATGTTCAGCCTGTCGTAGTGTGCTCTGATCTTTTCAGAGGAACCGCCTGTAAAGTGCAGCACCTGCCACTCTTTGTGGAACGGAGCAAGGAGAAGAGGGGCCTTTTCATTGAGGAAGCGGGCTCCCTGTGAGCCGCCGAAGACAAGAAGCGTCTTTTTTTGCGCATCGAGTCCGTAGTGGAGAAGAGCCTCTTTTTGCGAAATGCGCTTTTTTTTCGCCTCTGCCCAGGGAAGCCAGGAGACAGGGAGCGCTTTTTTATGGTTCAGAGGAAACTGCACAGCTATGGCGGAGGCGCGTTTGGCAAAGAGGCGATTGACCCGGCCTAAAACTCTATTGGCTTCGAAAAGAAGAAGCTTGCGTTCAGAGAGCGCTGCTGCGAGCAGGAGAGGAAAGGTGTGGTAACTGCCAAATCCGATCACAAGATCTGGCGCAAAGGAGTCCAGAAGCTCTCTGCTCTCCCGATATCCTTTCCAGAGGGGGGGGAAACAGCGCAGACCAAGAGGAGCAGAGCAAGTTTCTACATAGGGAAAGCGCTCTTTTTGAAAAAAAGAGGAGGTGTGTAGCTTGTGACCTGCAAAGAGAATCTGAAAGTCAGAGAGCTCGTCTGCAAGTTGCGTGGCAGGAAAAAGATGTCCCCCTGTTCCTCCTGCTGCAATAAGGATTTTTTTCTGCATCACTCCCTTTCCTTATTTGCGGATAGGCTCTTGCGAGAGATATCGAGGAGAAGAAAAAGAATCACCAGGTTGACTATCAGTGAAGTGCCTCCCTGGGAAAAAAAGGGGAGGGTCATCCCTTTACTGGGCAAAAGGCCCGAGACGACTCCGAGATTTAAAAAAGCCTGAATGGCGATCAGAGAAGTAAGAGAGGCAGCAAGCGTTTTGCCTTCCAAATGTTTGGTGCGATACGCCACTGTCAGGCCTCCATAAGTGAAGAGCATATAGATCAGGATCAGCGCTGTCACTCCGACAAAGCCCACCTCTTCTGCAAAAATGGCGGCGATATAGTCATTTCTCGCCTCAGGAAGATAGCTGAGTTTTTGAAGACTCTCCCCAAGACCTTTCCCCCACAGACCTCCTGAGCCTGCTGCGATCTTGGCTTGGTAGGGCTGATGTCCTTTGCCGAGCAGATCGCGCTCAGGGTGGAGATAGATCTCGATGCGCTTGCGAGCATGGGG
Source organism: Verrucomicrobiota bacterium (assembly GCA_028873295.1). Classification (GTDB taxonomy): domain Bacteria; phylum Chlamydiota; class Chlamydiia; order Chlamydiales; family SM23-39; genus JAGWKO01. The sequence continues at coordinate 20,158 of JAGWKO010000007.1, read as the reverse complement.
CATTTGCCAGGCAACGGTGGCAGCAACGGCAATAAGGCAGATGAGGGGAAGAGCCCAATAGGAGAAAGGAATAGAGCTGAGAAGAAAAAGCACAGAGAGAAGAAAAAGGAGAATGGCCGCTGTGCCATTGTCGGGCTCCAGAAGAATGAGGGCGATAGGAAGCGCGAGTCGTCCCAACATCTTGAGAAATGGTTCCTCCCTTTTTTTCATCCACTGAATGTAGGCAAACGGGATGCAGAGTTTGACCCACTCAGAGGGTTGAAAGCTCCAACCCATCAGAGAGATCCAGCGCTTTGCCCCATGGATGCTCTGTCCGATGCCTGGGATGAAGAGAAGAACAAGAAGAAAGGTCGCACCCCAAAGAAGGATTCTTCCTGACGCAATCCACTGTTCAAAGCCAATGCGATAGGCGACCGCACCAAGTCCCAAGCCAATTACGCAGTAGAAAAGTTGCTTCCAGAGAGCAGAACGCGTGTCAATTCCAAGGGAGCGATCGATGATCTCTGCAGAGGTTGTCTCAAAAATCATGAGAAGGCCAAAGGAGAGCAGGATCGCAACAGGGAGAATCAGGGAAAAAAATGAGAAGCGGTAAGTTATACCAGTGACCATCACTTAATCCTTAGTCGATCACCCGGTTTGAGTCTGCGCGCTTTTTCCTCATTCAATCCATTTAACTTGAGGAGCTCATCCACCTTTATCTTATGTTTGATCGCAATGGTCCAGGGAGTATCGCCCACTTTCATTACATAGTAGTCGGCGCTCTCTGCAGGAGGCACAGGTGTAGGGGCTGCTGCTGTTGTTTTTGCCGGAATTTTCAGCGTCTGACCTGCTTTCAGGAAGGTGCTGGAGAGATTATTGCACTTGAGAAGGGCATCGACAGAAACATGATGTTTTCTTGCGATGCGCTCAAGACTGTCTCCTTTTTGTACGATGATCTCTTGTAAGGGAGCTGCGTCTGGTGTGGGGGTTGAAGCTGCTGTTTCTTGTTCGGCTGTCTTTTGCACAAGAAGAGTGGCAGAGGGAGTTGGTTGAGGGAGAACGTGGACGGGAGTTGCTTCCGGTTCGCAAAGAGCAGGCGGTGTTTCGAGCGCCACTTCAAGCGATGGCGGAGAGACAAGTTCGACAAAAGCAGGTGATTTGATCTCGCGTTCTACGACCGGCCGTGGTGTCGTCGTCAAAGCGGTAATGAAGAGGGTTAGAAGGAGTAGTGCATTGACTGCAGCTACTGCAAGGATTGCCTTTTTTCGATCCATCATTTTTTCCTTACTAGGTTGCGAAATATTTGTCCGCGCTCCTCATAGTTTGCAAACTGATCAAAGCTTGAGCATCCGGGAGAAAGAAGGACCTGGTCTCCACTTTTTGCAAGGCGCCGTGCCTCTTCTACAGCTTCTGCAAGAGTTTCTACGCGGACAAGAGAAAACGCTCCTGCGAGTTCTCTTTCCATCTTCCCTGCGGCTGCTCCAAAGAGGAGAAGCGCTTTTACCTTGTGGGCAAAAGCGGCAATCCAGGGCTGATAGGATGAGCCCTTGTCTACTCCTCCGGCAAGAAGGATCACAGGCCCCGATACAAGAGAAAGGGCATGGATCACTGCGTCGACGTTGGATGCTTTGCTATCGTTATAATAGGTCACCTGATCAATTTCAGCCACCCATTCCATGCGATGCGGTGGTTTGCAAAAGGAGGGGAGGGCTTTTTGGATGGATTGAGAATCTACGCCAAGGTGAAGAGCAAGGGATATTGCCGCATTCTCTGTCGTGATCAGCTGGAGGGGATGAGAAAGAGAAAATGTCTCTTGCACCTGTCTGGAGACGAAGAAGGTTCCCTCCTTTTTGAGACAGTGCTGGAGTTTGAGTTTGCAGTCGGCATATTCCTGCATGGAGGTATGGCGATCGAGATGGTTGGGCGTAATGTTTAAAATGAGAGCAGCATCAAACCAGGGAAGAGGAGCAAGTGTCTCCAGTTGAAAAGAGCTCACCTCGACGATCAGGATCTCTTCGGGGTCAGGGGAGAGCGCATACTCGCAGAGAGAAGCGCCTACATTCCCAAGCGCTCTTGCCTTCCTTCCGGCAGAGCGGAGAAGGTGTTCCAGAAGAAGGACAGTGGTTGTCTTGCCATTTGTTCCCGTGATGGCGATTTTCTTTTGCTGTTGACAGGGAAGAGAGAGGAGCCCCCACTCAATTTCGCCAGTGACTCTGATGCCCAACGTTTTTGCTTTTTCCACGAGGGGATGTGCAACAGAAACTCCCGGGGAGAGAAGAAGAAGCGAGACGCCCTCGAGGGATAGTGAGGGATCATCGCGCAAAGACCCCTTTGTGCGATCGGCAAGCAGAACTTCATAGTTTTGCTTTTGCAAAAGAAGAGAGGCGCCCTGGCCACTTTTGCCGGCGCCGAGGATAATAACCCGTTTCATTGAAACTTCAGAGAGGCAACTGCGATAATGGCAAAAAGAAGACTTATGATCCAGAAGCGCACGACAACTTTAACCTCATGCCATCCCTTGTATTCAAAGTGGTGATGGAGAGGTGCACAGAGAAAGATGCGTTTTTTGTGCCGGTAGCGATAGCTCAGGACTTGAAGAATGACAGAGAGCGCTTCGGCAACGAAGATTATCCCTGCAATCGCAAGGATACATTCTCTGCGCAGCAGGATAGCTGCAACGCCAAGAATCCCTCCCAGGGCAAGAGATCCCGTATCGCCCATGAAGATTTGTGCCGGGTAGCTGTTGTACCAGAGAAAGCCAAGGGTTGCTCCTGTAAGAGCAAAGAGGTAGATGGCGATTTCTCCGCTCCCGTCGATGTAGAGAATATGGAGATAGCGCGCAAGGCCAAGATGGTTGGAGAAAAAGGCAAAGAGCGCAAGTACAAGTGAGACCATGATCAGGCAGCCCGATGCGAGTCCATCGAGCCCATCTGTCAGGTTGACTGCATTGGAAGCTCCTGTAATTACAAAGAGAACAAGACAAAAAAGAGCTGCGTTCCCCAAAGCTCCTTCCAGGATCCATGGCTCTTTTTGAAAGGGTAGGTAGAAACGCTTACTATACTCTTGCGTTGTCAGTGAGACCTGCTCCTCTTTTGCAACGGGGGGGTGAAAGTATTCTTTTCCTGCAACCAGCTGCTGAACAGCGGGAGAGAGAAGGTAGAGGGCGATCAGTGAAGCAAGAAGTGTCTGACAGAAGAGCTTTGTTTTGGCCGATACCCCGCGGCTATTTTTCTTTTTGAGCTTCCAGTAGTCATCGATGGCTCCTAATATTCCGAGGAAAATTGTCGTTAGCGCAAGAATGAGCGTAAAGACGTTTGTAAGGTCCATCCAGAGAAGAAGAGAAAGGAGCATGGAGGAGAGTATCAGGATCCCGCCCATCGTCGGTGTCTCCTTTTTCTTGCTGTGCAATTCTGCAAGGAGAGGACACTCCTCTTTTCCTCGGATAGGCTGCCCCATCTTCAGCCTGTAGAGGATGCGAATGAACCAGGGGCCGAGCCACAGAGTTAACAAAAGAGAGGTGATGGCAGAAAGCATCATGCGTGTTGAGAAATAGAAGAAGGCGGAGGGGATTTTCAGGTGCCATTCACTGCGCAGATAGTTGAGGAGGAGGTAAATCATAGGGTCTTTGCAAGTAGTGGGAAAAGGCGCTCCATTTCCATAGAGCGCGATCCTTTGACGAGGATTAAATCGCCCGGTTTTTTTAGTGTGCGTACATGTGCCGCCAGCTCTTCATGGGAAGAAAAGAGAGCAGTCTCTTTGTTGCTTTTGCCAAAAGTTTCGATCAGTGGGGCGAGTTCTTCGCCGATGCCAAAGAGACAGTCGAAGTGGCAAATCGCAAGCTCACCCAGTTCTTTATGACATTTCTCTGAAAAGGAACCAAGAGAGAGCATTGAGCCGAGAAGTGCGATGCGTCGCCCGGAAACCTGGAGAGAGGAAGCCGCGATAAATGCAGCGCGCATTGAAGCGGGATTTGCGTTGTAGCTCTCATCAATGTAGAGAATACCCTCTTTCTCCCATCGATTGCCGCGACCTGCAATCTGTTCCAGCATCGGGATCTTTTCTGAGATGTTTTCCCACAAGACGCCAAGCTCCATGGCTACAGCAATGGCAAGAGCAAGATTCTGGCGGAGGTGAGGCTCCTGAAAGGAGATGGGTAGTGTGTAAGAGTGGATGCCGTTCAGGAAAAGCCCTTGAGGAGAAAGGAAGTAGTCGGCCTCTTTTTTTTCTGCGGAAAAGGTGATGCTTTTCGTGCGGATGGCCGTTGTGATTTCCGGAGAGAGGTCCAATTCTTTCGGGTAAAAGGCGCAAGAAAGGCGGGGGCTGGAGAAGATGGTGGCCTTTTCCCTGGCAATCTCCCGCCATCCTCCGGGGAAAGAGGAGGCGTGGGCAAGGGCCACTCCTGTGAGAAGGGCGATAGTGGGAGGGGCGATGGAGATGAGTTGTGTCAGTTCTCCCGGGTTACTCATCCCCATCTCAAGAACGAGCCACTCTTCATCTCCTCTGCTGTTCAGGATAGAGAGGGGCAGTGTGAGCTGGGTGTTGTAATTTTCAGGACTTTTCCCTATGCGAAGAGTGCCGCTGAGCAGAGAAAAGAGCCACTCTTTTGTTGTGGTCTTCCCTGACGACCCTGTGATCCCGATGACGCGGCAATTTCTTTTCTGCAGTTCCTGTCTTGCAAGAAGCTGCAGGCTCTCCAAAACAGAAGGAGCAGGGAGCAGCTGCAGACCATGGGTCTCTCCCGAATAGCCCTTTTCTACGACGGCGGCAACAGCCCCGCGGGCTTTTGCTTCACCGAGGAAAGAATGACCGTCGCTTTTTTTCCCTTTCAGGGCAAAAAAAAGGCTGCCGCAAGAGATGCGGCGACTGTCAATTTGAAAATTCTGAATTGGGAGTTCTGATGTGCAGGGAAGAGAGAGGTGGCGGGCTATTTTGGAAAGAGGAATCTGCATGATCCAGCGACACGAAGTATGCGGATTTTTTGAGAAAGTGGCAAACATCAAATATTTTAACGAAATGTGCCGCTTGTATTCTCAACTCTATTCGGGGTAGAATAGCTCCATATGCTCCCAAGAATAGCTCTTATAGGCAGACCCAATGTGGGGAAGTCTGCTCTTTTTAACCGCATTTGCCAAAAGCGCCTCTCGATTGTCGATCCAGCAGAGGGGATTACGCGCGATCGTCTCTACGCCCGTGCAGAGCTCTTTGGGCGTCCCTTTACCGTCATCGACACGGGGGGGATCGATATCGCGGGAAAAATTTCCTTTGCAGAAGAGGTGCGACGCCAGACGGAACTCGCCATTGAGGAAGCAGATGTCCTCTTTTTTGTCGTGGACGGTCAGGTAGGGGTGACAAGGGAAGATGAAGAAATTGCGCGCTCGCTTCGCAAGGTAAAAAAAAGTGTGATTCTCCTTGTGAACAAGATGGACGCCGAGGAGGAGGAGGTCACTGGATTTTCTTCTCTTGGTATAAAGGAAATGATTGGGGTCTCTGCTCTCCATGGCCACTCCATAGCGGAGGCGCTGGAAAAAGCGCTTGACAGGGCAAACAAAGAGGCGAGTGAAGAGGCTGCTTCTCCCTTTTTGCGCGTGGCTATTGTTGGACGCCCCAATGTAGGCAAATCGACGCTCGCAAACCGCCTTTTTGGCGAGGAAAGAGCAATTGTCAGCCCTATTGCAGGAACAACGCGCGATGCACTCGATCTCCTTGTAGAGAGAGAGGGGAAAAAATATCTTTTTGTTGATACCGCGGGAGTTCGACGTAAGAAGGGTGAAAAAGAGCGGGTAGATGGGTTTGCGGCTCTGCGCACGCAGGAGGCGATTGAGCGGGCTGAGGTGGTTTTACTGGTGATTGATGCAGAGCAAGGGTTCACTGTTCAGGAGATGCGCCTTGCTGCAGAGATTGAAAAACTCGGCAAGAGTTGCATTCTTCTTCTTAACAAATGGGATCGCGTAAAGGGGATTCGAATGGAGCATGCGCTTCGAGGAATACGGGAGGCTGCCCCCTTCTTTGCCTGGTGCCCCACTCTTTTTCTCTCAGCTCTTCAGGGGAGGAATGTGGAAGAGATTTTCCCGCTTATTGATCAGGTCTGTGAGCACCGCTCTCTTCGCCTTCCGACAGCAGCCCTGAATGATCTGATTTCTTCCTGCATGCAAAAGTATCAGCCTCCGATGGTAACTGGCAAACGGCTGCGCATTTACTATCTCACTCAGGTAGCTGTAAGCCCCCCCCGTTTTGTGCTTTTCGTGAATCGCCCCGATTTAATGACTACCGCCTATCGAAAATTTTTGTTGAATCAGCTGCGCAAAACACACCCCTTTCCTGGGACCCCGCTCTTTTTTGATTTGAAAGGGAAGTCTCACAAAGTTAAATAGACCTTTTGCATAATTGAGGTTCTGTCGATTTTCGGGTTCTTTTGAGCTGAATTTCGCCTCTTTTTTGGGGGCTGTATCAAACTTCGTATACAGCCTCCCAAAAAAAGAGGCGAAATTCGGCCAAAATAATCCCGAAAATCGACGAACTCTCAATTATGCAAGAGGTCTAATGAAACTTCCTCCCGCCCGTCCAATCTCCTGGTTCCCTTTTTTAGAAGATTTTGGCCGCTATCAGCTCTCCTCACTTCGCTTCGATCTTCTCTCCGCTCTTTCGGTTGCCCTGATGACGATTCCGCAATCGATCGCCTACTCTCTTCTTGCTGGCCTTCCGCCGACAGCAGGACTTTTTTCTGCTATTTTCGGGATGATTTTTACTGCGACCTTTGGATCGACTCGTCTTCTGATCGCCGGTCCTACCGTAGGGACGGCGATTTTGCTTCAGACTGCGATCGCAGCGGAAATTTATACCCAATATCCTGGGCAGGAGATCAGTGAAGCTCTTCTCTTTCATATTTTAACACAGTTTGTGGTGCTGATCGGGGTGATCCAGATTGCAGCAGCCTTCTTTCACGTCGGCAAGCTCCTGCAATTTGTCAGCCGGCCTGTTGTCCTCGGCTACTTTGCGGGGATTGCTGTAGCTTTAACGGTGACACAGCTTTTCAATTTCACAGGCATCCCTTCTCCCGAGAGGAAGGGGCCGATCTTTCTCCAGGTAGGTTGGTTTTTTCTGCATCTCACCTCTTTCCATGGGCCTGCGCTCCTTCTTGGTCTTGCGAGCCTTTTGCTGCTCATTGTTCTTCGCAAATGGTGCAAGAATTTGCCTAACGCTCTTATTGTTCTTCTCCTTGGGTGGCTTGTGCAGTTTGCTCTAACCCATCTCCCCTGGGGAGCCTCTTTGCAAACTTTGGGAAATGCTACACCTCCTGTACAGCCGATCCCGCAGCTCTCTCTGCCCCTTCTTGATTTTTCATTGATGAGTCATTTTTTTCCGGCAGCGCTTGCGATTGCTTCTCTTTCGATTTTGGAGGTCTTCTCTGTTGCGCGTACCTTTGCGCCAAAGATAGGGCAGGCGCTTCGCATACCACAGGATGTTTTTGCTGTAGGCTTAAGTAATTTTCTCCTCTCCTTTTTTGTCAGTGCCATGCCCACATCGATCAGTGCGACGCGTACGCATCTCAATTATCGCCTGCAAGCAAAGAGTCGGCTCTCTGCTGTGTTTAGCGCTCTTGTGACGGCTCTTCTCATTTTTTTCGGCTGGCCCCTTGTCTCCGGTATTCCTCTAGCAACCCTTGGGGCTCTTCTTATTTTCATGGCCCCGACTCTTATCGATTTTCGCGAGCTGACCTTTTCTTTGCGCGCAACTCGCGCAGATGCATGGGTTTTCTTCCTCACCTTTTTTTCCTGTCTTCTTTTTACTCTTGAAGTTGCCTTCTTTCTTGGCATTCTCGTCTCTATCGGCAGTTACTTGAGAAAGACAGCGACTCCTCACCTTGTCGAGTATGCTTTTAATGCAAAGGGACGACTGACGCTTGCTTCCTCAAAGGAAGAGGCGCATCGCAAGGTGCGAATTATTGGCATCGCCGGTGATTTTTACTTTGCAACGGCAGACCTCTTTGCTTTGACAGTTGAAATGATTCTCCAGGATCGCAATGTTCAGGCGGTCGTGCTTCGACTCAACAATGTGCAATACATGGACGCTTCGATGGGACTTGCGATCGGACATCTGCACGAGACGCTCGTCTCTACGGGAAGGCATCTGTTGATCAGTGGTATTACTGACGAAGTGTGGACTGTCTTTCAAAGAGCAGGACTTGCAAAGAGAATAGGTCTGGATAATCTCTATTTTCGCGATGAGAGTAATCCACAATTTTCTACCTGGAAAGCATGCCTTAGAGCGCAAGAACTCACTAATATCATTTAGACCTCTTGCATAACTTTTAAAATTGCTTGTATATGGTTCATAGAGGTTCATGGGCCATAAAAAAGCGATTCCCTGGATCATAGCCGCTGCTCTTTTGATGGAGACGCTCGATATCACGATCGTTTCTACTGCACTTCCTGCAATGGCAGCAAGCTTCTCTGTAGACCCTCTCAGCCTCAAGATCGCTCTAACCAGCTATGTACTCAGCCTTGCAATATTTATCCCAATTAGCGGATGGATAGCGGACCGGATTGGAACAAGAACGACTTTCATGAGTTCTATTGCTATATTTATCTTAAGTTCAATAGGCTGCGGTGTAGCTCATTCACTTGGTGACATTGTCATAGGGCGTATTATACAGGGAATCGGCGGCGCGCTGATGATGCCGACAGGTCGGTTAATTCTGCTGCATACTTTTGAAAAAAAAGAGTTCATACAGGCTACAGCTTTTATGACTACACCTGCTCTTCTCGGCCCAATGCTGGGACCGTTCTTCGGCGGTTGGATTACGACATATTCCTCATGGCAATGGATTTTTTATGTTAATATTCCAATTGGAATTATTGGTTTGATTGTATCTCTGCGTTATATAAAAAACATCAGAAATGAAAAATGTCCCCCTTTCGATGCTTGGGGGTTCACTCTTTTTGGCTCCAGTATGATCGTTCTTTTCACGCTCATTGAAGCCATTGACCTCTCGGTTGTTTCTCTGAAGGCTGCTATCGCCGCTCTTTTTTTGTCCTCTTGTGGGTTCTATAGTTTCTATCTCCATTACAAAAAAAAAGCGATGCCGTTGATAAACCTCGACCTCTTTAAGATAAAAACATTCCGCATTTCCACGATAGGCAGCCTCGTTTCGCGGTTGGGAACTGCCAGCATCTCGTTTCTTCTGCCCCTGTTTTTCCAGGTAGGTTATGACCTTACTCCTCTGCAATCAGGTCTATTAATTTGTATTTGGACATTGGGAATGATTTCAATAAGGGTTTGGCAGAAAAAAATCCTTCACAGATTTGGATTTAGTAAAGTGTTGCCTACAGCTGCGATTTTCACAGGGGCGACAATCATCTGCTTTTCTAAAATCACATTGACGGACCCTTACACACTGACAATGATTTTATTTTTAAATGGTATGTGTTCTTCTGCTTTATTTTTTGGAATCAATACGCTTTGCTATGCAGATATTCATAGAAAGGATCAGAGCAATGCGACGAGTATTGTAAGCACGATCCAATATCTCTCTATTGGCATTGGCATTACGATAAGCGCCCTTATACTGCATTATTTTGTAGGGTGGAATCGACCTCTGGTCGCTGGTTCCCCTGCTCCATTTCGCGATGCATTTGTTATTACAGGCATCTTTGTCTGTCTGGCCAGCCTTATATTTTTCTCTCTAAAACGCACTGATGGCGCCGAACTTTTGCAGAAGTAAAATAGACCTCAGAACTTCAGTTACGCAAGAGGTCTAATGAGCTTCTAATCATTCCTGGAATAGATCCTGGAAGAGCTCGGCCCAACCTGCTCTGACTTCTTTCTGATAGCTGATGATACTTGAGAGCAGCTTCTCTTTTTTTGCTCTGAAATTCGTTGTCTTGAGCTTTTCTGCCAGATCGTCCCAGGAATCAAAGTAGATGAACCAATCTGCATGTTCTGGATGATACCAGTCAGAGAGGTCGTAGCGGTTTTCTTTGAGAAGAAAAGAGGGGTGCTCGTGATAATAACCGGGCGCTGTGGAGATCAGCTGCTCAAAGAAATTTTTTGATGGAAGGCAGTAGATAATTCCCAAAGCCAGATGTTGAAAGAGTCCGGCAGAGGTATATCCACAAGGCAGATGAACAATGCCGCGAAAACTGCAAAGATCCATTGATTCTGCGATATGAGTACAAGTCGTGGAGATCTTGAAATCCTGCAACAGTTTGGCAACATTGATGCAGGAGACTTCGTTGTATCTTGGGGGAATATAGAATGAAGAGCTTTGCTTTGTAAATAGAGGTCGAGTGCCGATGCCTATGGGGGGGAGTACGCGATCTCCAAGATCTATGCCCTTACTTGCAGCATAGGAAATGGCAAAGGGAGAGGCTGACACAATCTGCACATTCGGCATTGTACGCGAGAGAGCAAAGAGCTCATAATATTCCAGATCGGGAAAATTTCCGTCACATCCGGAGAGATCCTCATAGTCAAAGGGCCCAGCGACCCAAATGAGAAGGGGTTTTTGCCAGTTGTTTTGCAGAAAGATGCGCGCAAGAGGTGCGTGGCCAGAAACGCAAATCAGGTCAAAAGTTTCAAATGTTTTCTGATGCAGATTCCAGATCCGCTCTGCTCGTTCATGGGAGAGGCAGTAGAGAGCAAGACCACCACTTGTCCCATCTAGAAATTGCGGGGGGAGATCGGGGACGTACCAGGTTGTGAGCGCATAATTAAATTCTTTTGCGATTTTTTGAAACTCGAGGCTATAGGTGGCATCCGTAGAGGTGATGTGAAGGATGTTTTTTGCAGAAAGAGAGAAGATAACAAGGCACAGGACAGATAAAAATCGTGGCATAGAATGACCTCCCAAATCTCAAGAGAAAAAGAGTAGTCCTGCTCCATCGTCGTGTCAATGATTTTTTTCGGTGCTGTTGCGCAAAAAGGAGAAGAATTGAGAGACTTCAGCTAATAGACATAATGTGATCACGCTTTCCTCCTTAAAAAGGCGCGATCACACTATGTCTAATGGCTCGTTATCCCAGAGAACTTGTGACTCTTGCTTCCTACTTGCGCAAACTGCCGGGCGTTGGATTGCGCACGTCGGAGCGCTTTGCCTTCGACCTCCTCTACTGGCAAAAAGAGGAGCTCACTACACTCGCGCAGCTGCTGGAGAAAATTCAGGAGCGGCTCCCCCCATGCACCTGTTGCGGCTCTCTTACCGAAGGGGGAGTCTGCCTTTTCTGTACAGACGAGCGCCGGCAGTCAGGGCAGCTTTGCCTTGTCGCATCTGCGCGCGATCCTTTTGCTGTTGAGTCTACGGGATGCTATCAGGGGCTTTATCACGTTGTAGAACACCTTCTTTCCCCTTTGGACGGCCATCATCCGGAGTCGCTTGGACTTGATCTCATTGCAGACAGGATTGCGAGGGAAAATATTCGGGAAATGATCATCGCTTTTGACTCTACGTTAGAGGGCGATACAACAGCGCTTTATATCAAACAGCACTTTGTCAGCCATGATCTCAGGATCGTCCGCCTCGCCTTTGGATTGCCCGTCGGCTCAAGTCTGGAGGCCATCGACAGCGGAACTCTATCGCGCGCTCTCTCAGGACGCCAAAGTTTCTAGCTAACTTTAGACCTCTTTCGAAAGAGGTCTTTTCCAATCCGAATTGCAAAATTAGTCCAAAATTCAGTACAATCGGGCGTCTGAGATCGGTTGTAACATAGAAATGTATTGGTTTTTTCTATCCTTCCTCTTCGCTTCCCTTGCTGCACCACTCTCTTTGAAGAGTGCTGAATTTTATGAAGAAAGAAAAGTAGGTCGCATTGAAATTGTGGTCGAAGCAGGTGGAGATACCTGTGTCGACTCGGCGCCTATCCTGGCGCGTCTCAAGACGCATACCGGGGACTTTTTCTCCCAGCAAATTTTTGATAATGATCTTAAAGCGCTCTCTGAAGAGTATGATCGCGTAGAACCTTCTGTGCGTTTACAGGAAGGAGAGGTGTGCATTGAAATTCACATTTGGCCTCGTCCTGTAATTCATGAGATCGTATGGGAGGGGAATGATCACATCAAGACTTCGAAGCTTCAGGAAGAGCTCGGAATAGGCTCCAAGACGAGACTCAATCGCCAGGAGTTCAATAAGGCCTTCAACAAAGTGAAGGAGTACTACTTCAAGAAGGGTTATTTTGAGTCGCAGCTCTGCTATTCCATTGTCCCTCTGGAGGGAGGTAGCGAAGTCGATATCGTGATCCAGGTGCAAGAGGGGGAACCCGGCTGTATTCAAGAGGTCCGCTTCTCCGGTTTCTCAGAGAAGGAGGAGTCTGCTTTGCGCGAGCAGATGTATCTCAAAAAATATAATTTTCTTACGAGCTGGGTGACTGGGTCTGGGATCTATCGCGAGGAATTGCTCGAACAGGATCGCGTTACTCTGATTCAATTCTTGCAAAATGAAGGGTATGCAGATGCCCAGGTCGAGATTGTAAGGTCGGAAGATCCGAATACGGGTCGATTGATTATCGAGATCTCAGCGGACAAAGGAGCTCTTTACTCCTTCGGCGAGGTGCATTTTGAGGGGAATCATCTGATTGAAACAGGAGATTTGCAGAAGAAACTGCTCTTTTCATCAGGGGCTCATTTCTCTCCAGAACAGGTTCGTGAGACAACTCAGGCAATCAAGGATCTCTACGGGCAGAAGGGATATATTGATGCAAGCGTCCAGGTAGAGACCTCTCTTAAGGAAGATGAGCATGTCTTCAATGTGGAGTATGTGATTGAAGAGGGAGATCAGTACAAGATCGGATTGATTCACATCTTCGGCAATACAGCTACAGAAAGCAATGTGATTCTCCGCGAGTCTCTTCTTGTCCCTGGAGAAGTCTTTGATGTACGCAAAGTAAAGGCGACTCAGCAGCGCCTTGAGGCCGTCGGCTATTTTAAGAGCGTTAACGTCTATGCCGTGCGCAGCACCGAAGAGGAGATCGGGACCAATTATCGCGATGTCTACATCGAAGTTGAAGAGACGAGTACGGGTAACGTAAGTCTTTTTGCCGGCATGAACTCGACGGATAGTGGATTTGGTGGACTTGAGCTTACGGAGAGAAATTTTAAGATCTCCGGTATTGGAAAGGCATTTGCCGGGAAAATCTCTGCTCTTCGCGGCGGGGGAGAATATTTTCATGTTCGCGGGACTTTTGGGACAGAGCAGCAAAATATTCTTGTCTCTTGGATGGATCCCTATGTCAATGACACCCCATGGCGCCTTGGAGTTGAGTTGACAGAGACCTTCAGCATTTTGCAAAAAAAGGTGAATGTTGAGACCTATGGCGGAACAGTACATGCAAGCTATCCGCTTTCCACCTACTGGACCACTGGAGTGCGCCAGCGTTTTCGCAAGACGCAGGATGAGCTCAAGCTGCATCCTTATGACGATTCAGATGTCGCTAAAGCTTCTCTGAATGCCCAGAAGGAGATCATCGATCAAAACGGCCTTGTTTCCGCCTTGAGCTGGAACGCAGGTTACGACTCGACAGACAGCGCTGTCAGACCCCATCGCGGATGGCGTTCCTATATCGAGACAGAAGTGGTTGGCGTTGGCGGAAAATACCAGTTTGGTAAGGCGAGCTATCTGAATGCGATCTATTTCCCACTCTCGCAAAAGGGAACGCTTAAGCTGCGCGCCGATTTCAAGTATATGATTCCTTTTGGGAAGACAAACCGCGATGATGTCCCCTATAGCGAGCGCTGCATGCTTGGTGGAGAAGCTACTGTGCGCGGCTATCAGCCCTTCCAGGTTGGTCCAATGGTTCATTTAAGAGATTGGACAGGTAATAACCATGCGACACATACGCCAAAAGGGGGACTCTCCTCGACGCTTCTTTCGATAGAGTACAACTATGCACTCATGCGCATGCTCAGTCTGTTTACCTTTGTCGATGCGGGAAGCGTTGATTTTAATTCTTTTGCAATAAAACATTTTCAACCCACTACGGGATTTGGAGCTCGATTGGATTTGGGCAACCGCGCGCCCATTATGGTCGGTTGGGGCATTCCTTTGATTAGACAGGACCGTCACAACCACAAGTGGCAACGCGTTATCTTCACCATGTCAGGACAATTTTAACGGAGGATTTCTATGTACATGAAGTATATTCCTATTCTTGCGGCTCTTTCTTTTGCAACAGCAGAAGAGAAGAGCTTTGCGGTGGTCAATTTCAATGACTGCTACAAAGATTCCAAACTTGCACAGCATGAAAGAGAAGGCGTGGAGATGCTGCAGACACAAATGGGTAGCCTCATTGAGTCTACGCAAAAAGAGCTGAAGGAGATCTCTGCAAAATTCGAAGATAGCGAGTATCTCGACACCCTGTCTCCACAGGCAGAAGAAGAACTGCGCGCCAAGCAGGATGGATTGCAAGAGAGACTGCAGAGCTATCAGGAGCAGCTCTATCAAATCATGCATCAGGCGCACTATCAGGCGATCTACAAACTGCGCGCTGCGGTTTCTACTGCTGCACAAAAGATTGCACACGAGAATGGTTTTCAGTATGTGCTGAATCAAGAGTCCTGCTTCTATGTAGATCCAGAGCTCAATGTGACAACTCTTGTGATCACAGAGATGGATCGCGAATTTGATCAGGAAATGGCAAGTGCTCAGGAAGCTCAGGACGGACAAGCTTCTCTTGAACAGGCTGAGTAGTGCGGTCGTTTACTCTGGAAGAATTGGCTCGGTGCACTGGCGCTGAGCTTGTAGGAGATCCTTCGTGGAGGATTTCTGGAGTGGAAGCTCTTGATAGGGCGGCTTCTCTCGACGCTTCTTTTCTTGCCAATTCTCGCTATCGCGAGATGATGGTAAAAAGTGCGGCTGGGGTTGTTTGCCTCTCTCCTGAGATCACTCCCCGTGTAGAGGGAAGGAACTACCTTCTTTCCCTTGATCCTTCACGCACTTTCCAGAAGATTGCTGAGCTTTTCATTACACGTGGGAAGAGTGCTTTTGAGGGCATTCATCCCACTGCTGTCGTTCATGAGAGTGTACAGCTTGGGAACAATGTATCAATTGGACCTTACGCTGTAATCGATCGCGACGTTGTCATCGGGGAGGGGAGTCGGATCGATTCTCATGTCTCCATTGGCTATGGAGTAAAGATCGGTTCTTTTTGTCATCTTCATCCCTCTTCTGTTGTACGTGAGCGGTGTCTATTGGGAGACCGTGTCATTCTTCAGCCCGGAGCTGTGATCGGTTCTTGCGGCTTTGGTTTTCTTCCTGATCAGAATGGTCATTATCAGAAACTTGAGCAATTGGGAATTGTCATTCTCGAAGATGATGTAGAGATTGGCTCGAATACCACCATTGATCGCGCTCGTTTCAAGGCGACAATTGTGCGCCGTGGAACGAAGATCGATAATCTTTGCCAAATTGCACACAATGTTGAGGTGGGCGAGGGCAACATGATCGCTGCACAGACAGGGATCGCTGGATCTTCGAAGACGGGTCGCTTCGTTCTTCTTGGCGGCCAGGTTGGCATTGTCGGCCACGTCGAGCTCTCTGATGGCGTCATGGTTTCCAGTCAAAGCGGTGTGAGCAAGTCGCTCAAAAAAAGTGGGCCCTACCGGGGCACTCCTGCAGTTCCTCTTCCCGAGTATCACGAGCGCGAAGCGAAATTGCGCAAATGGCTCAAGTCGCTTGTCGTTCGGCAAGATGCTGAATGAGACAAAAGAAGTAAGCAAGTACAGCTTCCCAACTTAGATCTCTCTCTGCCATTTGTGTGCCTTGAATTGCGATCTGTTCGGCAATCGTATCGTGCTTCATCAGCCAATCGAGTTTGCTTTTTAAATCGGAAAGATCTGGGGAGATGAGGAGATAATTTTTCCCATCTTCCAGGAGATCATAATACCACTGCAGGTAGTTGGAATCTACCTTGCACAGTAGGGAATTGGACAGGAGAATCCAAAACCCCCTGGAATAGGTGCTCGCATTTCCATCGACATCGATGAGATATTTGTACTGTAGGGAGTCCTCAGGAGAGACGTTTTTTCCCAACATTCCCTGATTTTTCAAGAGATCAAAGACACCGAGCTCGGCCTGAGCTACAGTTGTAAATCTGGCATCTCCCAACTCTGGATAGGCAAGAGAATAGCGCACGACTAAACTGCGCGGAAGAAAAAGAGCATTCTCCAAAGTATACTCTCCTCCTGTCGTGCTGCCGCGCCAAAAGAATCGGTTAGTTTTACTTGCCCATGGGTGAAGAGAGGCGCCTTTTTTAATTTTTTTCCGCAGATCAGAATAGCCTTCCAGGGCTTCAAAATCGGGCATCAGAATGGAGCGCTCTCCCTCTTGTTTGCTAAAGGTAAAGACAGGATAAGGCGTGGAGAAGGCATCGTGAGATGAAAAGAGAAAAGAGAGATTGGGCATGGGAAGTAGTTGACACAGGAGTTGTAGCGCTCTCAAAACCCACTCTTCCCTCGTGCCAAAGTGGTGATCGCTCATCATAAACGGCATATTGTCTTGAATCAGTACAAGAGAGACGACATCTGTGGGAGTGCGCAGTTTTTCCTGAAACAGCTGCTTTATCCTGGAAGAGGAGAGCTCTTCTTGAGAAAAAACGTTTAACTCTTTGTAAATACGTCGATATGCCCAACTGTCAGGGCGCTGATATTCGTTCACTTTTGTAAGGAAGAGCTCTTGAGAAAACTGAGGGGGAATTTTCTTCGGTTGCCCTACAAAGACGCCAGAAAAACCGACGCAAGCGGGTCTTTCTGCTGCGACGCTAGAGAAAAAAAGAAGTAAAAGAGTTAAACACTGAGTAAGAGTGTAGGACGTTCCAGATACTTCTGCAGCGTCTTGAGAAACTGCGCTGCGATGACTCCATCGAGAACGCGATGGTCTACAGAGAGAGTCAGAGACATCTTTTTGCCAGCGATACATACACCATCCCGAATGCGTACAGTCTCTTCAATGCCGCCTACTGCCAAAATAGCTGCCTGAGGTGGGTTGATGATAGCAGAAAAGCTGCTAATCCCAAACATACCGAGGTTGGAGATGCTGAAAGAGCCGCCCTGATACTCTTCAGGACGCAGCTTCCCCTCTTTTGCTTTTGTTGCAAGCTCTTTCATCTCCAGAGAGATCTCTGCGACACTTTTCTTGTCTGCCTGAAAAATAATAGGAGTGATTAATCCTCCAGGTATTGTAACTGCCACAGAAATATCGACCTCTTCATAGAAGAGAACCGCCTTTCCCGCAGCATCAAAGCCGCAGTTGACATCGGGATGCTCGCGCAGTGAGGCAGCACATGCCTTGATGACAAGATCATTGAGTGTGATTTTGGATTCGCGGAGCTCTTGGCGCACTTCGTAGAGTGCAAGCGCATCGATCTCCTGCTGCACATAAAAGTGGGGAATCTCTCTCTTGGATGCAAGCAGCCTATCTGCAATGACGCGGCGCATTGGCGTGAGCGGAACTCTGCGATGGGCGGGAAGAGGCCCTACAGCAGAAGGAGCGGATGAACTGAGATCGCGACTGAGATCGCGACTGAGATCGCGACTGAGATCGCGACTTATAATGCGGCCTCTTGGTCCAGAGCCTTGCACGTGTGAAAGATCAATGCCTCGCTCCTTTGCCAATTTTCTTGCAAGAGGTGAGGCTCTCAAGCGCCCTTCTCGCAAGAGCAGAGAGGCGGGAGCCTCTTTTTTTCCTGCGGAAGAAGAGCTTGTTTGAGGGGAAGGAGAAGGAGCTGGCGCCTTCTTTTGGGAGGAAGCAAGGAGCTCCTCAATGCTCTCTTCCCGTGTTTCGGAAAAGAGTGCTATGGGGGATCCAATGGCCGCTTTTTCGCCTTCTGTAACGATGATTTTTCGCAGAAATCCGCCATCAAGGGCATTGTACTCAATGGTGGCCTTGTCCGTAGCGATCTCCAGGAGGAGATCTCCCGAAGCTACATAATCCCCTTCGCTCTTGTGCCATTTAGCGACGAGTCCCTCTTCCATGGTAGGAGAGAGTTTTGGCATCGAAAGAGAAAAGGGTTTCATAGAAGTTCCTCAAGTTTTGCAAGAATGCGTTCCAGATTGGGGAGAGTCGCTTTCTCGAGTACTTTGGAGTAGGGCATTGGTGTCTCTTTTTGACAGACGCGCAGTAGGGGAGCATCGAGATCGTCAAAGCAGCTTTCCTGAATTTGGAAGGCGATTTCTGCCGAGATCCCGGAAAAAGAGTGCCCCTCTTCGACAAGAAGAGCGCGGTGTGTCTTCTGGATGGAAGAGATAATCAGCGGAAGATCAAGAGGCTTGATTGTTCTCAAGTCAATGATTTCCACAGAGATGCCTCGCTCCATCATCACATCCGCCGCTTGTCTGCAGAACTTGAGCATGCGGGAATAGCTGATCAGAGTAATGTCTTTGCCCTCGCGATCAATGCGCCCCTTTCCAATGGGAACCAGATACTCCTCTTGAGGGATCTCCATCTTGTCCCCATAGTCGAGCTCATTTTCCAGAAAAATCACAGGATTATTGCTGCGAATCGCTGCTTTGAGAAGCCCTTTGGCATCATAGGCGTTGCTCGGAGCAATGATGTAGAATCCGGGAAGATTGCCATAGATCGCCTCTACGCAATGGGAATGCTGACAGGAGACCTGTGCTGCGGCTCCGTTTGGACCGCGAAAGACGATTGGGACCGAATAGCGTCCCCCTGACATATAGTAGGTTTTGCAGGCATTGGAGATCAGCTGATCTGCTGCAACAAAAGAGAAGTTCCAGCTCATGAACTCAACAATAGGGCGAAGTCCTGCCTGTGCCGCTCCAATCGCCAGTCCTGCAAAGCCATTTTCAGCAATCGGCGTGTCAATGACTCTTTCAGGACCCCATTTTGCAAGCAGCCCCTTGGTGATCTTGTAAGCGCCATTATACTCTGCTACCTCTTCACCCAGGATGAAGACTTTGGAGTCGCGCACCATCTCCTCATCGATCGCTTGCCGGAGCGCTTCGCGCATTTCAACGAGTTGCATCTTCTCCTTCCTCAGGGGCAAAGACCCCCTGCTCTAAAACCTCAGGATCGGGCCAGGGACTCTCTTCTGCAAATTGCATCGCCCGGAGAACCCTCTCTTTCTCTTCCTGATCGATTTTTGCAAACTCTTCTGCTGTTACAATTCCTTCTTCGATGAGCGTAGCTTTCAGGTGTAAAAGAGCATCTTTTGTCTCGATCTTCTTCAGATCCTCTTTGCTCCTGTAGAGCCCAGGATCGGAGATCGAATGCCCTCGGAAACGCTCTGTTACCACTTCGATTAAAATGGGACGCGAAGTCGAAAGAGCCTCTCCAACTGCCGCCTTGAACCCTGCATAGCAACTAAAAAAATTCATTCCATCCAAGGTGTACGAGGAGATGTCATAGGCTTTTGCATAATGGGTCGCAATGGGACGCACGGCTACAGCTCTTTCGACAGATGTTCCCATTCCCCATTGGTTATTCTCAATCACGTAGATCGCGGGTAGGCTCCAGAGAGACGCGATGTTGAGCGATTCATGAAAGGCGCCCTGAACAACGGCGCCATCTCCGAGGAAACAGAAGGAGAGGCGATCTTTTTGTTTTAGATAGCGCAGGGCAAAAGCAGCACCGGTCGCGATAGGAACATGGCCCCCTACGATAGCAAGCCCCCCCAGCATATGCTCTGCATACATATGCATTGATCCCCCACGTCCGAGAGCAACTCCTGTCGCTTTTCCGTACAACTCCGCCATCAACGCATCTGGAGACGCCCCGAGGAGAAGCGCCAGAGCATGGCATCTGTAAGTTGTTGTGTACCAATGGTCTTTTCCAGCAACTGCAATACAGGCCGCCTGGATTGCTTCCTGTCCCAGGTAAGAGTGGAAGAACCCTCCCACCTTGCCTTGTTGATAGGCGGCTTCTCCGC
This sequence comes from Verrucomicrobiota bacterium, assembly GCA_028873295.1. Taxonomy (GTDB): domain Bacteria; phylum Chlamydiota; class Chlamydiia; order Chlamydiales; family SM23-39; genus JAGWKO01. The sequence continues at coordinate 308 of JAGWKO010000007.1, read as the reverse complement.
GAATCTCAAAATGGCGGATGAGCAGCATCTGCCTGAGAATAGCTTTGAGTTTGTCTCCACCGAGCTCTGCTATCTCAGTTTTTTTTTCGGAAGGGAAAAAAGTATAATCTTCTTTTGGCACTGAAGGATATAGAGTAACGCAAGGAGTGAGGGAATGTCAACCTTGAACCTTAGTAAGGGCTTTGAACCTATCCCAGTAATGAGCTTCTGTCGATTTTCGGGTTCTTTTGAGCCGAATTTCGCTTCTTTTTTGGGGGACTGTATCAAACTTCGTATACAGCCCCCCAAAAAAGAAGCGAAATTCGGCT
>JAGWKO010000054.1 GCA_028873295.1 Verrucomicrobiota bacterium | reverse complement strand
AAAGAGCCCGTACATGCAAGACAGAGCAGCTTCTAAAAACCTCACGGGTGGGGCGTGGGGAGCTGTACTCCGTACTGCCCCCCGACGAGGACGCGATTTGGCAAAGCGAGGTGAGGCCAGGGGGCAGCGGGGGACAAGGACGGACGGGGCCCCCACGCAGTGGGGCGATCCGCCTTGTCTCCGACATGCCATATAGGGGCCATCGCAACACGTTCATCATTTCAAATTAAATGCACACACGATTTGGGTGCCTTTCAAGTGGAACGAGTATATACCCAAACGAAATGGATCATTTTATTCAGTTGTAACTGAACAGTTGCTTATTCGAGCCATTTTGGGAGAGCCTTCGCGCGCGATATCTGCCCCGAGCGTTCCCAGTTTTTCTACGAGTTCTTCGTAGCCGCGGTCCAGGAAATGGACATTGGTGATGCGGCTTGTGTCTGGGGCAAGAAGAGCTGCCATCACGTAGGCAAATCCGGCGCGCAGATCGGGGATCCAGATTTCTTTGGCTTGCAGAGGGGTGGGACCTCGCACCGCAAGGCTGTGTGCGTGATTTTTATCGGCAAAGCGGCACTTTTTGCCTCCGAGACAGCCGGTGAAAAGTTCGATGTCGGCGCCCATCTCTTTGAGCACCTGTGTGTAGCCAAACCGGTTTTCGTAGACTGTCTCGTGGACGACCGAGGTGCCTTGCGCTTGTGTCAAAAGAACGACGAAGGGTTGTTGCCAGTCGGTCATGAAGCCGGGGTGAACATCGGTTTCCAGGTGAAGTCCTCCACGCAACTCGCCCCTGTGGAAAAATTCGATGCCTCCTTTTTGCACCTGAAAACCGCCGCCGATCGTGCGAAATTTATTCAGAAAGGAGATGAGGTGGGCGTGATCTGCGCCTTCGATGAAAATGCGTCCCTTTGTGCTCAGTGCAGCCATCGCATAAGAGGCTACCTCATTGCGGTCGGGCATGATTGTATGCTCTACTTCGTAGAATTGAGAGGCTTGCTGGATGTGAATTGTGCGGTCCACATCAATCATGATATTTACGCCCAACTTCTGCAGGAACAGAACAAGTTCCATGATTTCCGGTTCTGTTGCTCCATTGCGGATGCAGGTGCTTCCTTTGGCGCGTACAGCGGCTAAAATAGCATTTTCTGTTGCGCCTACGGAAGGATAGCTGAAATGGATGAGGGCTCCGTTCAGGCCGCGATGCGCTTGGGCAAAATAGGCCCCCTCTTTCTTCATCTCTCTATATTCGATTGTTGCCCCTAAAGCATGTAGCGCCTGGATGTGAAGGTCTACGGGCCTTGCTCCAATGAGATCGCCCCCTGCTGTGGGGACAATGATGTCTTCATCAGTGCGTCCAAGAAGAGCGCCAATCATGAGAATGGGAATGCGATTGGAGCCTGAATATTTTTGAGGGACATAGGAGGTCTTTAGCTCTGGTGTGATGATCTCGATGATCTTCTCTTTTTTGTCCCACTGCACCGTCGCGCCAATTTCTCGGCAGAGATTTACAGTGATCTCGACATCTCCAATGTTGGGAACGTTATGGAAAGTGCACTTCTTGTTGGAAAGAAGAGAGGCGACAAGAAGTTTTGTTACTCCATTTTTTGCCCCGGAGGCGCGAATGGTTCCCTGCAGAGGTTTCCCTCCTCTGATTTTTAACGCGTCAAACATATGCCAAGAAAACTTTGTACCAAAAAACTCTTGTGATAGAAAGAAAAAACTAGTAGAGACTGGAATATATATCGTTTTTAGGAGGAAGGATGAGCCGAAAAGAGAAACTGGACTGGTTGGAATTTGATCTGTTTCGACCCTATTCCCATTTGCGCCACGCCAGTTTTTCACGTCATGGCGGAACGAGCCAGGGGTCATTTGATTCTCTTAATCTTTCCGATGCTGTGGGAGATCAGCCGGATCGCGTGAAGGAAAATCGCGACCTTGTACATAAAGTGATGGGAACAAAAATTGTTTATGCGCATCAGGCACATACGGCGCAGGTGCATCGCATTACAGCAAAAAATGCGACGGAGAAACTTCCTACCTGCGATGCTCTTTTTACCACGGAGCGAAATGTTTCTCTTGCCATCACCCATGCAGATTGCCAGGCGGCTCTCTTTTATGATCCTGTGCACGAAGCTATCGGTGTTGCTCACGCAGGATGGAGGGGACTTGTGCAAAATATCTATGCCCGCCTGCTGGAAGCAATGCACCGAGAGCTGGGGACTCAGGCGCACAATGTTTTAGTGGCAGTCTCCCCCTCGCTTGGGCCAGATCATGCAGAGTTCAGGAAGTATAAGCAGGAGTTTCCCTCTGAGCTTTGGGGATTCCAGAAGAGGCCCTACCATTTCGATCTTTGGGCCATTGGTCGCAAGCAGCTCAATGCATGTGGCGTGCCTGACAAGCAGATTGAGCTTGCGGAAACGTGCACCTGCTGCAACAGCTCCGACTATTTCTCCTATCGCGTGCAAAAAGAGACAGGGCGCAACGCTACGCTCATCAGCCTTTCAGAATAGGAGCGTTGGGTTGTAACTCTTTGAGAAAAAGATCCACTGGCATGCATTTGTCCTCAGGATGTGTTACAATCCCAAAGATTTCTTTGCTGCTGATATCCTGGTTTTTTAAAATTTCTCGAAAATCACCTACATTTTCCTCAATGGTCGCCATGCACAAATCGGGACAAATCACCGCAATTTCTCTTCTTCCTGTCCCAAGAAAAGGATAGCTGATCAGGATCTGTTTTTTGAGCGGGAAGAGTGATTGATATTTTTCCCAAATCAGATAGCCTCTCTTCAGTGTTTGGTAGCAGGGGGCTTTAAACGCCTCTCTGTGTCCTGGCAATAGATCTTCTGTATCTTCAACAATAACACAGGAGATACTCATCGGCTTATGGCCGACCAGTGCGTAAGAGAATTGATTAAGAACGATCAGGTCATTTGCGAAGTAGGTGAGGTCTTTTTTCTCCTCTGGACTCAGAGCCTTTAGTTTTTCGCGAACCGTAAGAAGTTCTTTATTTGAAACAACATTGTAACGACTTCTTTCGTATATAACGAATGCAAGAGAGAGGATAAATGCACATCCGACAGCAAACGGGATTTTTCTGTATCGCGTCAAAATGCTCAAATTTTCTCCTCCTCAAAGGTGTAAAATAAGGCTCTTCAAGTATTCTCCTTCCGGATGGTAAAGAGAAATGGGATGGTCTGGAGCATGCAGGTGGCGAGAGAGGATTTGGACTTCGCGTTTTGCTTTGGCAGCTTCTGTGAAGATCAGGTGCTGGAAAAGAGAGGGGTCGATGAAGTAGGAGCAGGAAGAGGTGACAAGAAGGGTTCCTGGAGCGCTCTTGCTAAAAATTGCCCGGTGTAGAGCGCGATAGCCTTGTGAGGCGCCAGGGATCTCTCCGCGCGATTTGGCAAAGGCGGGAGGGTCGAGCACGATCACCTCATATTTCGAGAGATCCTCACTTTGTAGAAAGGAAAAGACATCTTCCTGGACGCATGAGACGCGTTCCTGGGGATAGCGGGAAAGGTTTTGTTTGCAAAGCCGAGTAGCCCTCGGGCAAATGTCAACGTTGACCACACTGCGGGCGCCACCCTCAAGGGCATGAAGAGAAAAGCCACCGCTATAGGAAAAGAGGTTGAGAAGAGAGCGCCCCTGAGAGAGCTCTCCCACTTTGCGCCGCATCTCTCTTTGGTCGAGAAAGCAACCTGTCTTCTGCCCCTCTGTAAGAGAAACAAGAAAGGGAAGCCCATATTCCAGTACCTCAATTTCTGGCGTCTCTGTGCCAAAAAGCCATGCTTCATGAGGCTGTAATCCCTCTTTGTCGCGCGCAACCGATTTCTCATAGATGCCCCGAGGAGAGAGCGTCTCGATGAGCGCCTCTACGATCAGAGAGCGCAGGCGTTCCATGCCAAGCGTTTGGATCTGAAGGACAAGGATGTCATTGTAGAGATCAACGATGAGTCCTGGCAGCCCATCGGCTTCTGCGTTAATGACCCGAAAGGCGTTTGTTTTCTTCTTGTCGAAAAGAAGAGAGCGAAGCTTATGTGCCTTTTCTATCTTTCCTCGAATGATCTCCTGAAGAGAGCCCTCTTCCCAGGAAAGAATTCTCCCGGCCAAAGAGTGTGAAGGATGAAAGTAGGCCAGTCCCAAGAAAATTTTTTCTGCGCTATAGACTTGTGCTACGTCCCCTGGTTGAAATCCGGAAGAGTAGGAGGCGATCGCCCCGGAGAAAATCCAGGGGTGTCTGTTTTGCAGAAGCGATCGCTCTCTGCCCTTTTTTAAAATAACCTGTTGCATGCTTTGTAAAATGACAGTGCATTATATGGGATTGCCTTTTTACCAGGGTAGGTTTTATGGGCAAATCGAGACTCCTCGAGGTGTTCCAAGTCCTGTGACAGGAGCTCCGGTAGCTGTCGTTAAGGTGGCCCCGCTTGTCGTATATACGCTTACGCTTCCATCGGCGCTGTTAAGTATGTAGAGTTGAGAGCCGTCAGCAGGACTACCTCCTCCAATCGGAGCAGTTCCAGTAGTGACCTGCATGCCAACAACAGGAGAGATAGTGGAGCCTGTAAAATCTATGCCCTGCACTTTGCGCGTTGAAGGTTGGAGCAGGTAGGCAATCGAGGAGGTTTCAGGGTTGACCAAGACCTGTGTTGCCGGATCGCTGATTGAAGGGTATGAGGTGATGGCAAAAAAGGGCGACACACTCACGAGATTGACGAGGGGGGAGCTTGCCATGGCAATGAGAAAATAGGTGTTTGAATCAATGGTCATCTTGCTGATGGCCGAGGGAGTGGACCCATTGAGAGTAAGGGCATCTGTAACAGCTGCTGTAGCGAGATCGATCTGTTGCAGATTGTGATTGACTGCGCCATTGCAGATAACATACGCATTGCCGGTCGCCGTGCCTGTGCCGTCGAAGGCAAAGTCATTTGGTCTTGTGCCAACGCTTACTGTGGCGACGGTGAATGGGGCGCTGCCGCTCGGAGAGGTAATGATTGCTACCTGATTGACAGAGGAGAGAGCTGAAACGAGGAAATCCCCTTTAGGATTAATGGCGATATTTTCAGGCACAGCGCTAAGTGTTGCTAACTGTGTGGTGCTGTTATTGGAAAGAGTCACCCGATAGATGCTGTTATCTCCAATGTCTGCAACGTAAAGGTAATTCCCGTCAGGGCTCAACGTGATTGTTGAGGGCTGCGATCCCACTGTGATAGGGCTACCAGTCGCAATGGCTGTCGGGTAGATGCTCTCATAATCCATCGCAATGTAGCTGATGGTGTTAGACCCCGTGTTTGTGATGTATGCATGCATCCGATCGTTTGTCAGTGCAATATTCCTTGGTGAAAGACTGCTGCCCAATGAGAGCGACACAGGTGTTGTATTCAAAGCGGTCTCATCGATGAGATAAAGATTGCTGCCTGTCTCATCCAGAATGCAAGCGTAATGAGGAACAGAGAAGCCAAGTGTAAGACCGTTGCCGGGGCTTATCCCTACTGAAACTGTCGCTGTTATTGTATTTGTCGAAGTGTCAATGAGAGCAACAGCGCCAGCTAAATTGGCTGCATAAACATAAGCCCCATTTGGCGCTACTGCGAGTCCAAAGGGGTTAAGTAAAGAAATTGTCGCTGTTACGGTATTCGTGGAGGTGTCAATGACGTCAACGAGATTGCTCCCAGTGGTTACGTAGGCATGAGATCCATTTGGTGTAATTGCAATGGCGGTGGGATTAGAGGATGTTGTTACCGTTGCCACAACTGTTCTTGTCACGGTATCGATGACTGAGACGTTGCTGCCATTGGAATTGGCCACATAAGCGTAAGAGCCATTGGGAGTGACTGCAATGCCATAAGGAGTCTGTCCGACAGGTATATTCGTTATCAGTGTGTGTGTTGAGACATTGATTACAGAGACATCATTGCCGCCGTAATTGGCCACATAAGCATAAGATCCATCGGGTGTAATTGCAACTCCAAGAGGGCTTGAGTCTACGCCTACTGTCGCTACTATGGTGTTTGTTAAAGTGTTGATTATTGAAATACTACTGGCGTTGTTATTAGTTATATAGAGGTAAGAACCATTTGGCGTGATTGCAACGCCGATAGGGGTGACCCCAGCAGTCACTGTTGCTGTGATAGTATTCGTCGCAGTGTCGATGACAGAGACGGTGCTGCTTCCATAAGGGCCACTGACTACGTAGGCATGAGCCCCATTGGGCGCCACTGCAATACCATAGGGATTTGCCTGTACAGTGATCGTTGCCGTTATGCTATTTGTAGAGGTGTCAATTACTGAAACATTACTACTGCCCTGATTAGGCACATAGAGCTGAGCGGCATTCACCTTTGCACTGCCCAGCAAACATAAAGAAATGCAAGCATAGTTTTGAATTTGTTTCGGTATAGTTGTATTTCTCATTGTATCTCTCTGGTGATAAAGGTGGATCCGCCTGAATTTCGATTGCCTAGCGTGGGTGTTAGTGTAGAGCTTGTAAAATCTATGCTTTGCACTGTGTTTGTTGAAGGTTGTAATAAATAGGCGACCGAAGGCTTGAGAGGATCGCAAAAGATTTGTGTTGCTGAAACGTCAATGGATGGGTAGGAGACCACGGCAAAAAATGGAGAAGTGCCTACAAGGTTTACTCTAGAGTCCGCCATGGTGATCAGAAAATAGGTTTTCTTATCGATGGTCATTCTTTTGATCGCTGAAGGAGAGGAGCCAATCAGAGTGATCGCCTTCGTGATGGTGCCAGTAGAGAGATCCAGCTGCTTCAGATTGCAGTTGAGAGCGTTGCTGCAGGTAACATAGACCTTGCCAGTGCTGGTTTTTGTGCCGTCAAACGCAAAGGCCTCGGGGGCTGCATTGATGGTTGTCGTAGTAATTTCAAAAGGTCCAGTGCCAGTAGGGGAAGCAACCATTACCACCTGGTTTAAAGAGGGGATGGCTATCACGAGATAATCCCCTTTTGGGTTAAGACTGATATTCCCGGGCGCTGCATTGAGCGTGACCAGTTGAACAACACTGTTGTTTGCAAGATTGATCCGGTAGATGCTGTTCTCTTTGTCATCTGCAACAAAGAGATAATTTTCGTCAGGGCTTAGCGCCATTGCTGAGGGGCGTGTCCCAACCGCCAAAGGAGCGCCACTCACAACGGCTCTCGGGATGCTGTTTTTATAGTTGATCGCAAGAGAGGTGATGGCATTGGAATTCTTGTCTGTTACGTAGGCATGCATTTTCTTGTTTGAGAGTAGGATGCTTTCCGGCGCGAGGTTGATAATCGCTGTCCAATGAACCGGCGTTGCTTGCAGAGATGGTCCGTCAGTTTCAACGAACCAAATTTTGTTTTCATTCAAAAGAGCAGAATAGCGGGGAGCAGAGACGCCCAGTGTAAGGCCGTAGCCGGGATTTGCTCCCACCGGGATTGTCGCTGCAATTTTTTTTGTCAAAGTATTGATGACATTGACGCTATTGCTGTAAAAACTGGTCACATATGCATGAGATCCGTTGGGGGAAATGGCAATGCCCACAGGAGATGTTCCTGCTGCTATTGTCTCTGTTACCTTGTTGGTTGCAGTGCTGATGATGGAAATGCTGCTGCTGTTGTGGTTGGCTACATAAGCATGGGCTCCATTGGGCGTGATGGCAACGCACCAGGGAGTTTTCCCAACAGGTACAGTTGCTATTACCTGATTTGTCGCCGTGTCGATGACCGAGACGCTATTGCTGTCGCTGTTGACTGCATAGAGATGGGCGCCATCTGGAGTAATGGCAATGCCGGTAGGATGTTTCCCAACGCTCACCATTGCTTCTACCTGATGCGTGGCGGTGTTGATTACAGAAACGTTATTGCCTCTATAGTTGCACACATAGGCATAGGGTCCATTGGGCATGGTTACAATGCCGCGAGGAGAGTCTCCTGAAGGTACAGTTCCTATTACTGCATTTGTTGTTGTGTCAATCACCGAGATGCTGTTGCTGCCATTGTTCACTACATAGGCATAGGCTCCATCAGCTGTGGTTGCAACTCCCCAGGGGTTTCTCCCCACCGCTACTGTCCCTATTACCTTATTTGCCGATGCGTCAATTACGGAGATGTTATTGTCAATGTAGTTGGCTACATAGGCATAAGAGCCATCCGGTGTCATCGCAACACCAAGGGGAGCTGTTCCTACTGGTAGCGTTGCTGTGACTCTGTTTGTCAGACTGTTGATGACAGAGACATTGTTGCTGCCATTATTGGCAACATAGAGTTCTGCCGCATTTACTCCCAGGCAAGCGAGTAGCCATAGAGAAGTACAAAGAGGTACATATTCAATTTTCATGTCGCACCTTCATCCTGTGGAAAAAGGACTACTGTGCGCTATCTATAATTTTTTTGAAAGGAAAATGTATAGGTGGGCTCAGGTCAATGGCTCTTTGAGTATGTACGTTACATCCTTGCGCGTGCCGATTCTTTCCAAAGTCCCTTCCTGAACCAGTTTTTCCAGGCGGCGGTAACAGGTGGTTCTGGAGAGAGAGAGGGCTCTCATGATGTCTGAAATAGAAGCTCTTTGAACTTGTCGAAGATAGGTGATAATCTTATCTTCCCTGCTTGCCTGCAGCTTTTGCGGAATGCGAGGGAGAATGCATTTGACAAAGTTTTCTCCTTCGATCAGTTTGGGGGGCTCCAGGCCCTGCTTTTCCATGGTATCCAGCATGGTGATCAGGCCGGTTCCCAGCTTTTCTATAAGTCCCGCTCTGCGAAAGAAGTTACAGATTGTCGGATTTCTGATGTAGGTAAGGCCGGAGCGCAGCTTGTGAACATTGAATGGCCCAGGAATGTCGCCAGGACTGAAAAATTCGATTCTGTCATCGTAGATGAAAATTTTTCCCTGCGCCTGAATATGATAGTTGCGATGCACCAGCATGTTGAGTAACGCTTCCCGAATGGCTTCCGGAGGTACCTCCAGAGTTTCCTGCCTTATAGCGCCCTTGATGGTAAAAGCTCGAGGGATGCGAGTTGTGATAAAGTGAAAGGCGTCTCTGAATTGCTGCAATAAAGTTCCTTCGCAGTTGATGTGAGCAAGAGCCTCTCTGCCGGAAGTGCCAGAAAAATGGCAAACGGCAAGAGTTGCTTCCGTAAAATGCATTTGTGGTTTTTTTCCAAAAAGAAGCATGGCCGCAGTTGTGGGATAGGTAATGCCATGCTCTAAAACGAGCAATCGATGCCCTAGAAGAAACCGCTCTTCAAAACTTGATCAAACTTGATCTTATATGATCAAATGACCAACTTTTGATCGGAGGCTACCACGCTCCCGATCTAATTTCCTGGCGCTGTGAATCTCTTCACGGTTTTGCCCCTGCGGAAGTGTTACCACCCCACTAGGCAAAACACGCCAAGCCCATCGTTGTTGTACAACGAGGTCTGAGCCAGACACTATTGAAACTTTCGTTTCGTATTTTTGGGGTA
>JAGWKO010000053.1 GCA_028873295.1 Verrucomicrobiota bacterium | reverse complement strand
CTTTCTAGACATCCTTATCAAGCATATCATGCAAATCCTTCCTATCATGCTCTTCTTGCCTTGAGCAGCGTTTTTTTTACGACACTTCCTGCAACTTTTCTCATTAAATCCTAGTTCTTGCTGTCAACTCTTGAGGTTGTTTGTGTATAGACGCTCCAATTGAATAAATTGATAACCTGAGTAGAACTGTTGGCGCCATCTCCGACATTAATCGTATTTCCAGATGCACTATTTCCGATTGAGATTGTGCGAGCTGAGGTTCCTGCACCTATGTTTACCGCTGCGGTGTCATTGTCTGTCGCAATGTTCATCGTCGTTCCTGCGGTTTTTAAAGTAGCTCCAGCATCACCGGTAAGGAGACCTGTTACTTCCAAAGATCCAGGCGCTACAAGTGTACTTGAAAGAGTCCATGTAATCGTATAAGAGAGTTGTTAGTGCAAAGAGTATGGAGAATCTTATGCTTGCTAGAAGTTTGCAGCTGCCAAGTCTCTAGCCGGTACTTTTATCGTAGATGTCTCGCTATTTGCTTCCTTTGCCAAAAGCTCAGCAGTGACTTCCGTGAAAAGCTTTTCAAGTTCGGAGCCTTGGAATAATTTGCAGAAGATAAGCCGTGCATAAGCTTCCTGAGATGGGCTGATTTTCGAATCTTCCTTCTCCCACTTCACAACAGCGGCGTGAGACACTCCTAATTTCTTTCCAAGATCGACTGTAGACAGCCCAAGAAACTTCCGCATGAAGCGCATTTCTTTTCCTGTCAGTGGAGTTGGTTTGTGAATCAATCCACGAAACACAAATCTCTGAAGAGCCATAATGTTGATATCCAAGACCCACTCACCCACAACCTCTTTCATCGGGCAGTCGATTAGCTCAACAGGGAATCCAAGACCCTCATAAATGAATGTTTCTCGTTTTGTTTTCATCTGTTTTTCCCAACCTTAAAAACTGTAACTATCACCATCTCCTTTTCAAAGAAAAGGATAACAATCACATTTTTCGCATCTTCAGTACGTTCCCTAACCCCATACCGCCAACGCTGAGTTTTGGTATGGAACTCAGTGTGCTTGGAATCTAGCACTTCACTCCTCAAAACATGCAGAGTGTCTTGCAAGTCCAATCCATCATCAACTTGCGCCTTAGCGGCATGTACAGTTAGAAAAACCGTTTCACTGTCCAGGTGCTCAAGAATCTTCTTCCTGAGCCTAACGCTATCCCAGGGTTCTTTGTCAGTCATCACTTGTCGTTCTATGCGTATTGTAACATAGTTACAAATAAATCTCAGCTAATATTTATAAGTACCTGGAGTTTAGAGATTAAATAAATTTCTTACACATTGATTGCAGCAGCGCCAGTAGCAAGACCCAATCCTTGAAGAGCTTTCTTTTTCTGAATAGCAGCTGTTTTCTACTCATGTGTTATATAATTTTGCAACTTTTGAGCGGTACAAAAGGCACATGGATAACAGGGCGCAGCCCGACTGATTCAGCGATGTTCAAAAGTTGCAAAGTCGAGGAGATAGATATCTTACCAGCATCAAGTATATACTCACTTTGTGCTACTCTTCCGCTACATCTTCTCGCGCTGGATCCTTTTCTTCTGCCTCTTCCTTGCCCTCTTTGCTCTCCTGCTTCTCCTCTCTCGCTTTCAGGAAATTGCGCGCTTCATCGCCCTCTCCGACACTTCCTCAGCGATTGCTCTCTTTGCCTTCTATCACATCCCCTTCTTCCTCCCCCTAGCTTTCCCTATCGCTGCTTGCATCGCATCTTTTCTTCTTTTCCAGAGACTTGCAAAAAATTCTGAATTTCTTGCGATGCGCACCTCTGGACTCTCTTTAAAAAAAATCCTCTCCCCGCTCTTTTATATTTCCCTGCTTCTTACTCTTCTCCACTTTTTTCTCTCAGCAGAAATAGCTCCCCGGTGCGGCAAAAAGACAAAGGAGCTTCTCTATTCAGCTACCTCGACAAATCCTCTTGTTCTACTTCAAAGACAGGATCTGATCAAATTAAAAGAGACCTATCTCACCCTTTCTGTTCAAGGAGAGAAAGCGCAGGATTTTTTCTTCGTTACAAAAAGCCCGACCACCCATCGCCTCAATCTCCTTCACATCCCAACTCTGGAGCTTCTGGACGATGAACTGGTCGCCTCTAATGCCACACTGATCTCTCATCTACCTGAAGGTAAAGAATTTCTTGAAACGCACAAGCGCATTTCCCTGAGCGCCCCCCTTCTCTCGCTTGCTCTAAAAAAACATAGACCGCGTCTTGAGCTTCCCCTTCTCAACTTCAAGATGCTCCTTTTGCGCTCTCAGGAAAACGGCAAAGAGCACTTGAGCGCTCGCCTGGAAATTCTACGGCGCATTGCTCTCTCTCTTGCCATTTTTCCCTTCACTCTTCTCGGCGCTCTTCTTGGGGCGGAGCATCGCGCCAGCTCTTCGCGTAAAAATCTCTGGATCGCTCTTGCCACTCTTCTTTTCTTCCTCTTTTCCTACTTGGGAGTGCGCGAATTGAAGGGCAATTTTGCCTGCGCCATCGCACTTGCTCTCTCTCCCCATCTTCTGATGCTCTATCTGAGCACAAAGCGCTCTCTTTTTCTCTCAAGAGGCCAAGAACCTATCCCAGTAATGAGCCTCTGTCGATTTTCGAGATGGAGTCAAAGATGAAACTCTGGCAACGCTATCTGCTTACTCATCTCTGGGCTCCCTTTCTTTTTATCCTCCTCTCTCTTTCTCTTCTTTATATAGCGATCGATCTCTCCCTGCACTCAAGTCTCCTTTCAGAAAAATCTCCCTCTCTTTTTCTCTACTACCTCCATGAATGGAGCAGGTTTTTGGATCTTTTCGTTTTTACTGCCTTTTTTCTCGCGCTTCTCAAGCAGCGCTTGGAACTCCAAAAACATCGCGAATTCCTGGCCCTTGGACTGGCAGGACTTTCCCGCTTTTCCCTTTTGACCCCCTCTCTCTGGAGCTCTCTTTTTCTTCTTTTTCTCTCTTATGCCAACAATGAGTGGCTTCTCCCCTCCACCTATCTTTCCTCCTCGAAAGAAAGCCCCAGAGTCTCCTCCCTTTTGCTCTCTGACAACTCCGAGCTCATCTACCAGTCATACGACGAGGAGACAGAAACGCTCTTTGACCTTTTCTGGATTCGCTCTCAAGAAGAGATCTGGGCAATGGAAACGCTGCATCTCCCCTCTCTTTCTGCCACCAAAGCGGAGCTGTTTCTCATGAAAGAGGGCATTACAAAAGAGTCTGTCCTGCTTCCCCGTATTCCCCTGGAAAAAAGCTCCCTTCTCCTCTCTCTTCTTCCCTTGGAAAAACGGCCTCTCTCAGAACTTCTGCGGGCCTCTCTTTCCCAGGGGTTGCAGGCGCAAAAAAACCTTGCCTGTCTCTCCTACAAGCTCACTCTCCCCACGCTTCTCTTCTCTCTTCTTTTTCTGCCTTTTGCTCCGCACTTTTTCCCTCTTCTTCTCTCTGCTCTCCTTGCACTCTCCGCCCGCATTCTTCTCGACTCGCTCCTCATTCTTTCTGAAAATCAGCTCCTCCCCTCCTTCGCTCCATTTCTGCTCCTTCTCCTGATCCCCCTTTTTTCTCTCGCCTTTTCTCCCAAAAATAAATTATTCTCGCAATATGGTTGAACATACACAGAAACCCGTCTCACTCCGCTTCGGAAAACTCGCTACTCTCTCTAAAGAAATTCACACCTGGCAGTCTATCCTCTCTTTGCTTCACTGGGACCAGGAAACCTATCTTCCCCAGGGAGGTATCGTACCGCGCTCCGAACAGATCGCTCAACTTTCGCATCTGATTCACCAAAAGAGAACAGCTCCTGCCTTTCGGCGCGAACTGGGAGAGTGGGTCGATCTCAAAACAGGCCGTATCAAAAAAAAGGGCCTCTCTTTTCGCGAGAGGTCGGCTCTTGCGGAATGGCACAGAGACTGGCTGCGCGACACAAGGCTCCCCGCCTCTTTCGTAAAAAAGTTTTCGGAACTCACCGCCCAGGCCTCAAACGTTTGGGCAGAGGCAAAGAGGCAAAACAATTTTTCTCTCTTTGCCCCCTTTCTGGAAAAGATCGTTGCCTATAATCAAAAAAAAGCAGAACTTCTCGGATTTGAAAAACATCCCTATGAAGCGCTCCTTTTAACTTACGAGCCCTCACTCAGTGCACGCGCTATCGAAAAAATTTTTGCCGAACTGGAAAAGGGATTGCGCCCTCTTCTCAACTCTCTTTTAGACGCTATTTCCCCAGATACTTCCTTTCTTGAAAAAAGAGTGGGCGATGATAAACAGTGGGCTTTGGGGGAACTCCTAGCCTCCAAGCTTCCTCTCGACCCGTCCTATAGTCGTCTGGATCGCTCCGTCCACCCCTTCTCTACCGCGATGCACCCCCAGGATAGCCGCATCACAACGCGCATCCTCCCCAATCGCTTTCTCTCCAATCTCCTGGCGATCCTTCACGAAGCCGGACACTCTCTCTACGAAATGGGTCTGCCTGCAGAAGAATTTGGCACTCCTCTTGGAGAAGCGGTTTCTCTCAGCATTCACGAGAGTCAGTCGCGCTTCTGGGAAACATTCATCGGTCTCAGCCTGCCCTTTTGGAAATTTTTCTATCCCTTTGTACAAGAGGCAATCCCCCACCTTCAAAAAGTCCCGCTCCTTGCCTTTTACAGAGGAATTCATCGCGTGCATCCCTCCTTCATTCGCATTGAAGCAGACGAAGTGACCTACCCGCTTCATATTCTTTTGCGTTTTGATCTTGAAAAACGGCTCATCGACGGCACTCTCCGTGTCAATGACCTTCCCGAAGCGTGGAATCAAAAAATGCACTCCCTTTTAGGGATTACACCCTCTCACGCAGGTGAGGGATGTCTGCAGGATATCCACTGGTCTCTTGGCTCCTTTGGCTACTTCCCAACCTATGCCCTTGGCAACCTGTTTGCCGCTCAATTCTTTCAAACTTTTACTAAAGAGCATCGCGACTGGGAGAAACGAGTAGAAAAGGGCGATCTCCTATTCATTCGGGACTGGCTCAGGAAAAACATTCACTCTCTGGGGAAAACCTATAGCGGAGAAGAACTTTTAGAACGAGTCACAGGGGCTCCTCTCAGCGCGAAACCCTACTGCGCTTACCTGCAGGCAAAGTATAAAAATCTCTGAGCCTATCCGCAAATTTGCGAATAGGCTTCTAAAAAAAAAGCGCCAAAAACCCATGCCATCTGCAATCGTTGGTTTTTGGCGCAAAAAAACTTCTTATCGCTTAGAGAACTGGAAGCGCTTACGGGCTCCTTTCTGCCCATATTTCTTGCGCTCTTTTTTCCTTGGATCGCGCGTCAGGTACCCAAATTCCTTGAGATTACCGCGGATCTCTTCACTTTCCTGAACAAGGGCGCGAGCGATTCCCAGTCTAGTCGCTATCACTTGGGCCTCAATTCCCCCGCCTTTAACGCGGATTACGAGATCCTTATTCCCTGGCTCTCCAAATTTTTGCAGAGGGGCTAAAATAGCCTCTCTTTGCAAAGAAAGAGGGAAATACTCTTCGAAAGGGCGTCCATTTACCTCAACAATCCCGCTCCCTCTGCGCAAACGCACTGAGGAGACTGCTGTTTTACGTCTTCCTACACCAATTATCTCTTGCATATTACATCTCCACCGGAATTGGGTTCTGCGCCTGCATTGTATGCTCCGGTCCTGCATAAATTCGCAATTTCGTCAGTTGCTGATCGCCCAATCGGCTCTTAGGCATCATCCCGTGAATCGCTCTTTCCAGAACGCGGGTAGGCCTTCTGGCAAGAAGGGTTTCTAAAGGAATTTCTCGCATTCCGCCGATATAACCAGTATAGCTACGGTAGATCTTACGAGCTGCCTTCATCCCTGTTACCTGGATCTTTTCAGCATTGATAATTACAACACCATCTCCGCAATCGACATTCGGTGTGAAATCAGGGCGGTGTTTGCCGCGTAAAATTTTTGCTACCTCGGAGGCAAAACGCCCCAATGTTTTTCCAGTAGCATCCAACAAATACCATCTACGTGATTCAAGCGCCTCTTTTCGAGTGAGGATAAAACTCTTTTGCTTAGGGTTCATTTCCCAATCCTTCTCTTTACAGAAACAGTGATTCTACCGGTCTCCCCTATTTTTCTCAACTTTTTTGTCCTTGACCCATGCGCCCCAATTCCCCTATCCTCCTCGGTATCTCGAAAGGGTGTTAGAAAGGGTGTCAGTATGCCAATTATATTCTGTCTCTATTTCGTCTGGAGCGCCTCCTTTCCCCTAGGGAAAATGGCCCTCGCCTATTCCCCTCCTCTTTTCTTAACGGCTGTGCGCATGCTTGTAGCAGGGCTTATCCTGCTCCTTTTTCTCTTCATCAGGAAGCCCCAGGAGCTCAAAATTACCCGCGAGCAGTTTCTCCCCATTCTCCTCTTTGCCTTTTTCGCAATCTATGCAACAAATGCCTTTGAATTCTGGAGTCTCAAAACCCTCTCTGCAGCAAAGACTTGCGCCATCTACAGCCTCAGTCCCTTTCTCTCGGCCTTTTTTTCCTGGCTTCATTTCGGAGAAAAAATGAATGGCCGCAAATGGCTGGGATTTGCGATTGGCCTCTGCGGGATTGTTCCAATTCTTCTTCTTCAAAAAGGAGCAGGTGAGCTACTGACCACCATACCCTTTCTTTCATGGCCTGAACTGACCATGTTAGGGGCGGTCATCTCCACGGTCTATGGATGGATAGTAATGCGCTGGGTTGTTAAAGAAAAATCTTCTTCCCACTCTTTCTTGACGACGAATGCCTTTGGGATGACTTTGGGCGGGATTGTCAGCCTGGGCCATTCCCTTTGTGTTGAGAGCTGGGATTCCTTTCCTCTTGAAGCAACAAGCCTCAAGCCCTTTTTATTCATTGTTCTTCTCATGATCATTCTTTCCAATCTGATCGGCTACAATCTGCACTCCTTTCTTCTCAAACGCTTTACTGCGACCCTGCTCTCCTTTTTAGGGCTCCTGACTCCTGTCTTTGCCTCTCTGATCAGCTGGCTCCTTCTTGGCGAACCTCTCTCTTCTGCGATCTTTCTCTCGACAGCGATTGTCTGCATAGGCGCCTGGTTTGTCCATAGCGCAGAACTCAAACAAGGCTACCTGGTACGCTCCAATGACGCTTAAAGATCCGGACATCCGCTGGAAACAGCGTTTTGCTCACTTCGAATGAAACACTTTGCTATAATCACTTGCATTTCAGGATGCCTGCTGCTTTTCTTTAAACCTCAGTTGCAGGAGATGAAAGATCGAAATTGGATTCGCTCAAAGATCAAAACACTCTATGAGAAAAATGAAGCGGGGTGCATAGCGTTTGTTCCAGGAAAAGGCCATACTCTGATCCCTCTCTCCAGAGAAAAACCGGCCCTTCCTCAAATAGACCAAAAATGTGCAGTCACTTACACACTAAGCGGCGGGCGCCTTGGTGATAATCTCCTCTCTTATCTGCATGCCAAATGGATCGCTCACCAGTATCAAATTCCCCTCATTCAAGTCCCCTTTCCGAGGTGTGAAGAATTTTCTCTTTCCCTCATACCTCAACCCGCCGTTATCAATTCTCCTGTAGAAACTATCCCCTACTTTCCCGAACCTTCAATGAAAAATAACCATCCTCCCTTTTTTGTCGATTGGGATGATCATGACTTTCGCCAGGAAATTGCCGCCTGTTTAAAGCCGACAAGAGCGCACGCTCTACTTAAACTCCCCTCTGATCGCATTACAGTGTGTGTGCACATAAGGCGCGGTGGTTCTTTCGATTCCCCTTTTCTATCTCTTGAATATCCTCTGAAATTTCCTCCCGACAGCTATTATCTACAACAAATTGAAACAGTTGCTCATATTTTTCAGGGACAACCACTTTATCTCTTTTTGATGACAGATGATCTCCATCCTGAGAAGACCATGGCTCTTTATCGCAAAACAATTCCCAATCCCAATATCGAGTGGGATTGCAGAAAAACTCCTCCTTCCGATGATCTTGATGACTTTTTTTCAATACCTCTATTTGATTGTTTGATTCATCCCGACTCCAATTTTTCCATCGTCGCCTCTAAACTTACAGAATATGCAATCAAAATCCATCCCACTCATTATAAGAAGAAAAAAGAGAAAGCACTCATCACTGGTGTAAAAATCAGCTTCAATCCAGAATACAGACTATACCCAAACAAGATGAAGAGTTGACAACTCTTCATCTTGTTTGGGTATACAACGCGATTGATTCTGCCAGTTTGAAGGACCATATCGATCGCGTTGGAAAAAAAATCTATTCAAAAAATTGACATCGCACTTTCCTCCAAGTACACTGCTTTCCATGCTTTCTCGCTTGGGAACAGCGCTTCTTTGTTGCGTCGCTTTCATTCTTCCATTTGAGCACAAGTATGACAAAATTTTTCGCTATTTTTCCAAAACGCTCATTCCGGAAAATCTGCATCTTCCCGCTTCCTTTGACCCGAAGATCTACTTTTATCCTTCCGATCTCATTGCCATTGGATTAATCGTATTACTCTCTGTCCTCTACATAACCAAAAAATTACGCATCTCATTTGAATCACTTTGGGTATACCCAAAATGGTTCAAGAATTGGCATTCTGGCCAGCGTCAAAGCAGCCAGAATGTCAATTCTTGGACTATTTTGGGTATATATCTTCTCCTTCTCCCCCTCCTTCTTCTCCTTTCACTCCTCTTTTCGCCTTGTCATCACTATCCGCTTTTTTACATTCGCCTTACTGAATGGTGCATGCCTCTTTTTCTTCTTTTTTGCTTTACCTTTTTCTATCAAACCTCTGAGGCAAGAGAAAAGGCCACCTGCGCTGTTTTAGGCGCTTTTCTCCTTTCTGCCCTTCTTCAGGCGTCCCTCGGTCTTGCGCAATATTGCCAACAGGAACCTTTAGGTCTTCGCATCTTGAGTGAACCAGCGCATCTCTCTTCTTTTCTTCCGGCAAATGGTGGAGAAAAATGGATCTTTGACTCCCCATCGCCGCTCCGCCCACTTCTGCGCGCTACAGGGACCCTCCCGCATGCAAATGTTCTTGGCGGCCTTCTTGCAGCTTCCCTTCTCGTCTCCTACTTCTTTTTTACCCTTACTCCGCGGCTTCGACTTCTTCTCTCCTTTGCCATTCCTCTGCAATTCTTTGTTATGCTTCTCACCTACTCGCGCTCTGCGCTCTTTGGCTGGTTCCTCGCAACGCTCTTCTGGTTTTTCTACAAAAAAGAAAAGTTTTCCCTCTGGCTCATTGCTCTAATTCTTACCTCCACTGCGGCTTCCTGCCTCATTTTGCACGAGCAGCTGCTCTCACGAGGCGGAGTCTTTAACTACAATAGCCCGGCAAAAGAATCGGACTCAATGCGCCTTGTCTACCAAGAAAAAGCCTTAAATACGATCAAAGAACATCCCTTCTTTGGCGTAGGGTTTGGACAACTCCCTCTCCAAAGCGCCTCTCAAAACCACTCTGAAGTCCACAACATTTACCTCTACCTTGCTGCAGAATCTGGCCTTCCCGCTCTTCTTCTTTTCCTTCTTTTCCTTGCCTCTCTTGCCAGGCAGATCTTCTTCTCTCCTCCTACCCCCTATTTGCGAACTCTTGCCTCCCTTCTCCTTCTCTTTCTTTTTATCGGAGGCTGCGACTTCTATCCTCTCTACTCCCAACAAGGCCGCCTTTTCCTCTTTCTTTCTCTTGCTCTCATGCTTCTTCATACCCAAGCGAAGGGATCTCATAGACCTCTCGCGGGTTCATATACCTTTCGTGAATGAAGAATTGACGTGATAAAAATTTCAGTTGACAGCATAATGCTGGCATGAGTTTTTTAGATCCGTTCGAAAAAGAAGAACTTCTGGTTAAGCATAAAAAAGAACGTGATGGCCGCGTTCGAGATCGAATCAA
>JAGWKO010000006.1 GCA_028873295.1 Verrucomicrobiota bacterium | reverse complement strand
GATTCGATCTCGAACGCGGCCATCACGTTCTTTTTTATGCTTAACCAGAAGTTCTTCTTTTTCGAACGGATCTAAAAAACTCATGCCAGCATTATGCTGTCAACTGAAATTTTTATCACGTCAATTCTTCATTCACGAAAGGTATACCAGTTCACTCTCCTTGCCCTTGGTATTATATCCCTGTTCTCTGGAAGGTCGCTCCCTCTGCAAGCAGGCGATCGATGTACTGGATCGAGTGCTCTGAGCGCAAGAAGGTGGGGTCCTCCAGCATGTATTGGTGAAAGGGAATCGTGGAGTGAACGCCAGAAATATGAAACTCGCGAAGTGTCCTCTTTGCTCGAGCAATCGCCTCCTCACGGGTCGCTCCCTTCACAATCAGCTTTGCCACCATGGAATCGTAGTGAGGAGGAATGCGATAGCCACTATAGCAGGCGCTATCGACACGCACGTGAGGACCGCCAGGAGGAAGATATTGTTCTAAAACCCCGGGAGAAGGAGCAAACTCTCGCGCCGGATCTTCCGCATTGATGCGAAACTCCATCACGTGACCAGAGAGCTGGATCTCTTTTTGCTTCCAAGGCAACTTCTCGCCTCTTGCTATCCGAATCTGCTGCTGCACAAGATCAATCCCTGTCAGCTCCTCAGTCACTGTGTGCTCCACCTGAATCCGCGTATTCACTTCCATAAAATAAAAGTGCCCATCGCGATCGAGTAAAAATTCCACAGTGCCCGCAGAAAAATAGCCAGCCGCCTTTATAATCTCCACAGCACAAGTGCCAATGCGTTTTCGAAGCCCCTCATTCAACCTGGGACTCGGAGCCTCTTCAATCAGCTTTTGCCTGCGCCTCTGAAGCGTACAGTCGCGCTCCCCGAGATAAAGGTAGTTTCCATGCTGATCGCCAATCACTTGCATCTCTATGTGAATGGGGTCGACAATCATCTTTTCCAGATAGACATCCGGATTGTTAAAGCTCGCCTCCGCTTCCGTGCGCGCCGCAACAAATTTCTTGACGAAATCCTCTTCGCTATAGGCAATGCGAATACCTCTTCCCCCACCACCTGCAACCGCTTTGATGAAAATAGGGAACCCCAGCTTCTTTGTCTGCTTAATCCCCTCTTCCAAGTGGGTTACAATCCCTGGAGAACCAGGAATTACCGGACATTTCACCTTCTGCGCAATCGCCTTGGCAGCCGCCTTATCGCCCAAGAGAGAAATGGTGGAAGCGGAGGGTCCGATGAAGGTTACCCCACAGCTTTCGCAGATAGAAGCAAAATTGCTGTTTTCACTCAAAAACCCATAACCAGGATGTACTGCGTCAGCGCCCGTCACTTCACAGGCCGCAATAATACTTGAGATCTTCAGGTAGGACTTTGCAGAGGGAGCCTCCCCAATACAAATTGCTTCATCCGCATGATGCACATGGAGCGCATCTGCATCCGCTTCCGAATAGACTGCTACTGTCTGAATTCCCAGATCCGCACAAGCGCGAATTACACGCACTGCGATCTCTCCACGATTAGCTATCAGTACTTTTTGAATCGGTTTCATGTGATGCGAAAAAGCCTTGTTCCAAACTCAACGGGTTGTCCATTATGCACGAGAACTTCAACGACCTTCCCGCTCATTCCCGCCTTCACTTCGTTCATTACTTTCATTGCTTCCACGATGCAAACCACCGTACCGCCATCCACAGCATCTCCCACCTTTACAAAAGGCGGTTTGTCAGGAGAAGGAGAAGCATAAAATGTGCCTACCATCGGAGAGGTGATGAAAGTGCCAGGCACTTCCACATGAGAACTTCCTCCTCGCGGCCCATGCAGCGAAGGCTCCGGTGAAAAAGACTCTCTCTCTTCAACGTCTCTTCGGGGAGCTGCTGCGCGAAGTTCTCTTTCCAAATGAAACTCCGCATCCCCCTGTTTCCAAACCAACTTGGAAAAATTGCTTTCGCCAAATAACCGCAAAAGTTCTTTGATCTCATCAAGACCCATTAGACCCTCTGAATATACTCGTTCAACTGTGTATCTACCTTGATCACGTCCCCCCCCTCAATAAAGAGAGGAACATTGAGTTTGGCGCCCGTCTCTAAAATAGCCCGCTTGCCAAGCCCTTCACTTGTAGGATCCGCCTTTACAACCATCAGCTCAAGAAACTGCGGCAGCTCTATTGCAAAGATCGTCTCCCCATAGCACATCGCCTTGACCTCGGTGCCCTCTTTCAAATAGCCCACCTTATCTCCAAGGGCAGCGGCAGAGACGAGCACCTGCTCGAGCGAGCCTGTATCCAAAAAGAGAAACTCCTTCCCCTCGGCATAGAGAAATTCAAGATTTTTCTCCAAAAGAGAAACTTCCTGAACCCCCTGTTCCAGCTTAAAATTTCTCTCAACAATCTCTTCAGTAATCAGATTGCGCAGTTTCGCCTTGATGAAGGGAGTCCCCTTCGCCACCGTCACTTTAACACTGGACTCTACCCGAAAAATTTTCCCCTCAAGATTGAGAGTCATTCCAGGAGTAATCTGATTTGCTGTCGTCATTGCACAATCCTTCGGTATAATTCATTAAGAAGGGAAATGCGGTGCTCTACCCAATCTGCGCTTTCCCGACCTCCCCGCCCCCACTGCATCTGCACTGTGTGAAAACCAAGCTCCCGCGCTGGGCGCAGATCCATCTCCACTCGATCCCCACAAACCCAAATCTGTTCCGGGCGAAGCGAAAATTCCCCGGGGAGATCTGCATATGCCTCCCCCTTACTTCCCTTCTCGGAAACTACTATCTTACTAAAGAGAGAGCGATCGATACCAGCTTTTTCCATCTTTTCCAGTTGAAAAGAGGGTTTTCCCCCCGTAACAAGAACAAGAGGACAAAGGGAATGAAGGGTGCGGAGCACTTGCAAGGCACCAGGAGTCGTAGGAATAAAAAATTGAGGAGGAAGCGGAGAGGTCAGCGCAGCAAAAGCACGTAAAATATTTTCCTGTCTGGCACCTCGCCTCTTGGCTAAAGCAGCAAGCGCCTCTTTTGAAGAAGAGGCAGTTCGATTCAGGACTAAAAGCTCCTGATACAGCTCCTCTCCAACGTCCTCAAAAAGAAAAGAGAGCGCCTCTTTTAATTTGAAGGGAGTGATGCCCCCCGATGTATCAAGAAGCGTGTCATCCAGATCAAAGACGATCAACAATTTTCATCAACTCCTGCGCGAGCTTTTTTGAATCGTGGCGAATCAGACTGCGCTTCATCAAATCCTGCTTCGGCTCTAAATGAAGATCTCCTAAAAGCTCGGCAGAAATTAAACGCTTCTCCGCCAAATCATTCTCGACCAAATCCCCCTCTTTTGCATAAACATCCATCAAATCCTTCGCAGGCCTCTGCACATTGATCAAAATATGATCAAAGGGATCCTTTCCCAAAAAGCGGATCAGCTCCTTCAGATAGTCATGCGTCTTGAAGTAACTCGTCTGCCCCTTGCGGTTCATCAGATTAACTACAAAAACCTTTCTTGCCTTTGCATTGCAAATCGCATCCCCTACGCCTTCAACAAGAAGGTTGGGAATCAAAGAAGTGTAAAGCCCCCCAGGCCCGACCACCAGAAGGTCTGCAGTTGCAATGGAATCTATCACATGCTGATTCACTTTTGGATAGGGTTCCAGATAGATTTTCTGATACCCCTTGTCAATCTCTTGAGAAAGATAGATCTCCCGCTCTCCTTCAAGAATCTGCTGATTGTTCAATACCATTCTGAGACGTGTCTGGTGCATGGTGACGGGGATCACCTTGCCGCGAATGTAGAGAATCTTTCCCGCCTCCTCAACAGCTCTTTCAAAACTTCCCGTGACCTTCTCCAGAGCAGAAAGCAGAAGATTGCCAAAGGAATGGCCGCCCAATCCCCCATTTTCAAAGCGATAGTTCATGAGTGAGCGCATCAAATGGCTTGAATGGGAAAGAGCAACAAGGCACTGACGCACATCGCCAGGAGGCAAGACGCCCAATTCATCGCGCAATACCCCTGTACTTCCCCCATCATCCGCCATCGAAACAATCGCAGTGAGATCAAGAGGGTATCTTTTCAACCCCTGAAGGACGACAAAATTGCCTGTTCCCCCACCGATCACCACCACTTTTTTCATCAAGACCCACTCTCACGCAAAGCGCGGATTCCATCGGAAAGAGAGGCACTTTCAAAAAGATAGTGGCCGCTGACAAGCACATTAGCGCCCGCCTCAACACACTGCCTGGCAGTCTTTGGATTGATACCACCGTCTACCTGAATCTGAAAAGGGATGGGCGATCCCTCTTTTCCTCCAGCCCCTATGCGATTCTGCTCGCAATAGTCTCGCGTCTGTCGAATTTTTTCCAGCACCTCCGGCAAAAAGGTTTGACCTCCAAAACCTGGACTTACGGTCATCAACAGAACAAGATCACACTGATAAAGATAACGGGGAATCATTGAAAAAGAGGTTTCCGGACGGAAGGCAAGCCCTGCCTCTTTTCCACATCGACGGATAAAGGAGAGCGTCTCTTCTACATCTTCTGTTGCTTCAAAATGGAACGTAATGCGATCAGCTCCCTCACTCAAAAAAGCCTCAACGTAATCGTAAGGATTATACATCATGAGATGAAGATCGAGAAAAAGATTGGTCGCTCGATTAATAGCCCCTACAGCCTTTGGACCAAAGGTGAGATTGGGAACAAAATGCCCATCCATGATGTCGACATGGATCGCATCGGCTCCTGCCTGCTCAAGGCGCTTTGCCTCGTCAGCCAAACGACCAAAATCACCAGAGAGAATCGAGGGATTGATCCGAATCGGGTTGTTCATTATGCGATAATGCTGAGGATATCAGATTATGAAAAAAGGGAAAACACTCTCTCTTTTTCCCTCTCATCCCCGCTCAATAAAAGAGCACCGCTAAGCATTTCTCCCTCAATTTGAAACGAAGCAAATCGAGAGGAAGGAAAACCGGCAGAAGAAATTCCCTGGGGAAGTAAGCGGGGTGCTGCAACAAGAGCCCAGCGAGCCTCTTTTCTCTTCTGCAATACACCGCCCTTTTTCACTTGTGCCAGAAGGAGAAAGAGCTGTTTTAATGGTTCCGGATCAAGAATTGTGCGCATCTCCATGGGAGTTAAAGCATAAAAGAAAGTCTCCACAAAAAGTTCCTGCGATGGAGAAAGAGGGCCCAGAAGCGCCTGGAGAGCCTTCAGGAGTTCCTTTTGTCTAAGCAGCATCCCTCCGTTGTAATCGCGAATTTCTCCAAGAAGAGAGGAGAGCTCTTTCATGACAACTTCACGCGCCTTGTAGCAATCGACAGTGTGATTGGTACGCAAAAAGGGAGCGCTCTCTACAAGAGCGCGAAAAACAGTTGCTTCTTTAAATGCTTTTCCGCGAAGGCGGCCGACCTTTCGGACGCGGTCGGGTTGAATGATAAAAGATCCCTTGTGCAGAGCAAGAAGATCAGGCAGCGAGGGAGCTCCCTCAAGAGCGCTGCGCACCAAAATAACGGTGAAGGTTAGGGTCTCTCCTCTTTGTTCATCAAGAGAGAGAATCGCCTGAGGCGCATCGCTTGCATGGCGCAATTCATCAGCAAGCGTCATGATGTTGCGAAGCACCTCCTCCTCATTGCGCGGCATAAAAAGAGGACGAGTGAGTCTCTCCACACTCGCCTTCAGCTCTTCAGGCAAAAGCGAGCGCAAGCGGTGAATTTCATCAAGAGTAAAATCGGCAGATGTATCCTTCTCAATCTCCAGATAGAGAATTTGCACTGATTTCCCCTCAGGATCAACAAAAGGAGAATTGTCGACGATGCGAGCTTTGGGAAGAATTTTATGGATTGCGGCCACCAGGTGCTCTGTAGCAAAAATTTCATGCTCATGGCAGAGATTAAGACCTGCAAGAATCCCAAGTACAGGGCGCCCTCCTGTAGAGAGCGAATTGTCGATGCGCGTTTTAAAAAATTTTGTCATGACATGGCGCTCTTGCGGAGTCGCCTCCACATGCTTTTGCAAGAGCTTTCTGAGAGCGTAGAGATTGGAAATCAGTCTACTAATGTGGTGGTAGTCGCGTCCCCCCTTAAATTCCTCTTTGCAGGTGATCAGAAATTGCTGCATTTGGGTGAAAATGCCTCGATCGAAATCTTTGGAATGACTCTGAATCAATGAACTGATCTTCTCTTGTACCATGGCCGTCTTGCCGTCGCTCGAAAGGCCTTTAAATTCAAGAATTCTGCGCGCATGATAATTGGAAACTACGCCAAGGCGGACCTCCGTCTCAATCGCTCCAATATTGCGTCGCACCTCCTCCACATCAGAAGCGCTCTTGAGATAGATCACTATCTCCGCCACGCTCAGCAGCTCATCGGAGAGATGAGGAAGGCGCACGTCTGAGGCAAAGAAGAGCTCCACATTGACCTTTCTCTGCGGCAGAAGCCAGCGACTCACCATATCATAGAAGAAATGGCACGCATTCCATCGATATTTGCAGAGAAGAAGGACAGAAAGCGTGCAGGGCGCTTTGGAGAGATCAGACCAGGAAAGAATGGGAAGAAGATCTGCAAAACGAGCCCTTTGAGCAGCAGAGACGAAATGATTTTCCTCAAGCAGATCGCCAGGCACAAGCCTGCGAATCAGATCTTGCGCCCCCTCCCGATAATATTCAGCCTCAAGATGAGGGCAACTGAAAGAAAAATCAAATTCTAACTGTTGGGCAAACATTTTACCTCATAACTGGAATAATATGGGGTGCTACCCTCCCCAATTTCTGTCCCTTCCTGCCAGGGATTCATAAAAGAACGAATAGAAAGACGCACCCCATTTTTTTCTGCAAGAGAGAGGCTGCGCGGATGCAATACTGCAGATTCTTCGGAGCAAAGAGAAAGAGCCTCCTGATAAGAGAGACAGGGCAGTTTCTTTGCAGTAGAGACTTTTTTAGGATCTGCGTCAAAAATTCCTGCGACATCTTTGTAAAAGACAACGCTTTGACTCTGCAAAGCAACCGCAAGCGCCACCGCGGTCGTATCCGAGCCACCTCGCCCCAGCGTTGTGATCTCCCCTTGAAGACTCACTCCCTGAAATCCAGCGACAATCACTATCTTCTCTTTTTGTAGCGCTGCCATCAAACGATGGGGTCTCACATCGACAATCCTTGCATCCGAATGCGTCGCATCTGTGATGATCCCCGATTGGCTCCCTGTAAAACTGACCCCCTCCCGCCCCTTGGCCGCAAGTGCCATGGCAAGCAGAGCTATACTGACCCTTTCCCCCACAGAAACAAGCATATCAAGCTCACGTTTAGGAGGTTGAGGGTTGACCTGATGAGCGAGAGAGAAAAGTTGGTCCGTTGTATCCCCCATAGCACTTACCACGACGACCACCTTTCCTGCCCTTTTTTCTTGGGCAAGAACGATCTCTGCAATCCTGCCAAATGACTCGGGAGTCGCAACGCTCGCCCCTCCAAATTTTAATACCTGGACCATCTCTTGACTGTTTTTTGTTCGATATACTGAATGTGACAGAAAAAAGAAAGTAGTTTTTTACAAGAGGTCTAAGAGCGCTCGATCAGTGGGATAGGTTCTTGCGCATATTTCCAAAGATCTGCTAAACTTTCCCCTTTATAAATCAGGAGAAATCCCAACCTTATGCCTCAAACAGATCTTTCTCATGACTGGAATGTCAGCAATCTTCTCGACGACGTCGAGTTTCAGGAGCACGAAGCGCGTCAATTTCGCGATCTCCTCTACGGGAAAGAACAGCCCGGGGGTGAACAGACTCTTTCCCAGCTCAACCCTGGACAGATCCTCGTAGGGCGCATTGCAGAGATTTCCAAAGATTATGCAGTCGTCGACGTGGGACTCAAGTCAGAAGGACTCGTCTCTATTTCTGAGTTCTCTGATCCTGAAGAGCTGATTTTGGGTGGACCTACAGAAGTCTATCTCGATCAGACAGAAGGAGATAATGGCCAGATAGTCCTTTCCAGAGAAAAAGCGCGCAGATTCCGTCAATGGGAACACATTGTTAAAAATTGCGAAGAGGGCTCTATTGTTAAAGGAAAGGTTCTGCGCAAGGTAAAAGGCGGCTTAATGGTAGATATCGGCCTTGAAGCCTTCCTTCCAGGCTCTCAAATTGATAATAAGCGCATCAAAAATCTCGATGAATTTGTCGGCCGCACATATGATTTCAAGATACTGAAAATCAATTCGGACAGAAAAAATATTGTGGTCTCTCGCAGAGAACTTCTGGAAGAAGAGCGCGTCTCTAAAAAGACGGAGCTTCTTGAGAATATTGCAGAGGGCGCTGTTGTTCGAGGTGTTGTGAAAAACATCACCGATTTTGGAGTCTTCCTGGATCTGGATGGGATCGATGGTCTTCTCCACATTACTGATATGACCTGGAAAAGGATTAAACACCCTGCTGAAATGGTTCGTGTTGGGCAGGAACTCGAGGTAATAGTCCTCCATATCGATCGCGAAAAGGGTCGTGTTGCTCTTGGTCTCAAACAAAGAGAGGCGAACCCTTGGGAAGAAATTGAGAAAAAATATCCTGTAGGGACTCGGGTACGCGGGAAAATTGTCAATCTCGTTGCCTATGGGGCCTTCATGGAGATTGAGCCTGGCGTCGAGGGCTTAATCCACGTCTCTGAAATGTCCTGGACAAAGAATGTGACCGATCCAAGTGAAATCGTCCATGTAGGCGATGAAGTGGAAGCAATGGTTCTTGCAGTTCAAAAGGATGAAGGTAAGATCTCCTTTGGAATTAAGCAAACCGAACATAATCCCTGGGAAGATGTAGAGCAAAAATATCCTATCGGAAGTAGCGTGGTTGTGGAGATTCGCAACCTCACCAATTTTGGAGCTTTTGTCGAACTGGAACCAGGAATTGATGGACTGATTCACATCTCTGATCTGAGCTGGATTAAGAAAGTCTCTCACCCCTCTGAACTCCTTAAGAAGGGAGATAAGGTAGAAGCGATCATTCTCTCTGTAGACAAAGAGAGCAAGAAGATTACACTCGGTATTAAGCAATTGGGAGTCAATCCTTGGGAAAACGTAGAGGAGTCGATGCCTATCGGCGCCCTGGTCCATGGAGTCGTGACAAAAACAGCAGCCTTCGGAGCCTTTGTTCAACTGGACAATGGAATTGAGGGATTGATCCATGTGACGGAACTTTCCGATCGTCCTTTTGGGAAAGTAGAAGATATTGTTTCTAAAGGAGATGAAGTGACGGTAAAAGTGCTTAAACTTGATCCGGAGCATAAAAAACTCTCTCTCTCTCTGAAAGAATATCTGATCGAAAAGCAGCAGAGAAATTATGACGATATTCTTGTCGCTTCCAAAGACAAGAGAAGACGCAAGAAAAAAGTTGATAAGGAGCTCGACCTAGAAGACGATGAATAAAGATTTGATCGCCATTTTTGAGTATCTTGAGCGCGAGAAGGGAATCAAGAGAGAGGTTGTTGTTGAAGCAATTGCTGAATCTCTGAGCACCGCTGCTCGCAAAAGCATCCAAGGGGTAGGCGAAAAGGTAAAGGTAGAGATCAATCCTCGAACTGGAGAGATCGATGTCTTCACACAAAAGAAGATCGTAGAGACAGTGGTTCATCCTGCCGATGAGATCTCTCTTGCGGATGCAAGAGAGATGGAGCCTGATTGCCATGTGGGGCAGTGGCTCGAAATTGCGATCACTCCCCAAGACTTTGGGCGCATTGCAGCGCAAACAGCGCGTCATATCATTGCGCGCAAATTAAAAAGTGCCGAGCGCGATGTGATTTACGAAGAGTATCGCCACCGCGTTGGAGAGATTGTCTCAGGAACTGTTAAGCGCTTTTTGCGTGGAAAAACACTAGTTGTCGATCTTGGTAAAGTAGAGGCGATTCTTCCTGAACGCCACTATCCCAAGCTTGAGCGTTACAACCTTGGAGAAAAGGTACAGGCGCTTCTCTTTGAGGTGCACGATACGGAAAATGGCGGAGCAGAAGTAGTTCTTTCGCGCAGCCATCCCGATTTTGTCAAACAGCTTTTCATCCAAGAGGTGCCGGAGCTGCACGATAAGACTGTAGCGATCGAGCTCATAGCGCGCGATGCTGGCTACCGCACTAAAATGGCGGTTCGTTCCTTTGATCCGAAAGTAGACCCTGTAGGAACTTGCGTTGGCGTTCGCGGCACTCGTATCAAGAATGTGATTCGCGAGCTGAACAATGAGAAGATCGATGTGGTCCCTTACTCTCCTGATCAGGTTCAACTTCTGGAAAATCTTTTGGCACCTGCCCTCATTCGAAAGCTTAGAATGTCTGAGCATCGCATAGAGACAGTTGTAGCAGATGAAGAGTATCCGGTTGTTATCGGCAAGCGCGGCATGAATGCGCGTCTTATTGGGGAAATGCTGGGACGAGAACTTTTTGTCCAGAAACTGAGTGAGTATCAGAAAATGCTGGTCATTCAGATGGCAGAGTATGCAGAAGAACAGGATCCTGCTTACGATGAAAAACTGCGCATCGATGGAGTCAGCGGCCTTGTAATGGATAGTCTGATTAGCGCCGGCTTTGATACCTTCCGCAAATTCATGCAGGCCACCCCGGCCGAGATGATCGAGAAGGTTCCTGGCGTCAATTTCTATGATCTGGCTGATCGCATTGTAGAGAAAATTCGAAAGCAGAAGGCATCCTTTGGGCAAACTTAAAATCAATATCAAAAATCTTCAACTCGCAGGAAAACTGAAACCAAAGAGCGAGGAGGAGGCAAAAGCCGTAGAAGCGCCGAAAAAAAAGAAGACGCGTCTTTTGCAGGAATTGCCTGACCAAACAAAGATCGAAGAGGCCGCTGCACCTTCTCTTGAAGAAGCGCTCCCCTCCCCGACTTTGGCGGAAGAGTTGGGAACTCCCTCGCCTTCAGTAGAAAAAGTTGAAGAAAGGCAGCAGGCTGCCACAGCTCCCGAGACTCCCGTTACTCCACCTGCTGCTGCGCCGCAACCAAAACCTGCTTCCTCTGCGGCTCCTGCTCCAGCAAGGCCGCGCACCGAGGCTCCAAGACCGACATCGGCACGCCCTCCGGCGATAGCACCAAGACCGGCGCTTCCACCTGCTAAAGATCTGCGAACAAAGAAAAAAGAGGAGCTTCGCACCTTTGATGCACGCGATAAACAGGGTCTTCGCGACATCGACAATGAAGCGTGGCGCAAACGGCGCGCTCATAAAACGCGCTATCTCCCCCGCATGGAAGAGATACAGAGACCCAAGTCTCTTCTTGTACGTCTCCCAATTTCAATCAAAGATCTTGCTCAAGCGATGAAGCGCAAAAGCTCCGAGCTCATTGCAAAGCTCTTCATGAAGGGAATGACACTGACACTCAATGATTATTTAACTGATGATGTAGTGGTACAGCTTCTTGGTCACGATTTTGATTGCGATATTCAGATCGACAGCACTGAAGAAAAGCGCATTCGCATCACAGATCAGACAATCAAACAGGAAGTAGAGACGATCGCTCGCGACCAACTGGTATTTCGCCCTCCTGTTGTTGCTTTCATGGGCCACGTGGATCACGGAAAAACCAGTTTGATCGATACAATTCGCAAATCAAATCGCGCAGCAGATGAAGCTGGAGCGATTACGCAGCATATTGGCGCCTTTCAGGTAGAGACAAAAGCAGGCAATGTAACTATTCTCGATACTCCGGGCCACGAGGCTTTCTCAGAGATGCGCTCTCGCGGTGCCAACGTCACGGATATTGTAATCCTTGTTGTCGCTGGAGACGAAGGCATCAAAGCGCAAACCGAGGAAGCGATTCGTCAAGCAAGGGAAGCACAGGTTCCGATTCTCGTAGCGATCAACAAATGCGATAAACCAACCTTTGACCAGGAGCGCGTCTATCGAGAACTGTCCGAGCGCGAACTTCTTCCCGAAGCCTGGGGTGGCACAACGATCACGGTGAACTGCTCCGCAGTGACTGGGCAAGGCGTAGAAAACCTTCTTGAAATGATGGCGTTACAGGCTGAGGTTCTGGAACTTAGAGCTGCGCCAAAATTCCGCGCACGTGGAACTATTTTGGAATCAGAGATGCACAAGGGCTTGGGTGCTGTGGCTACAGTGCTTGTTCAAAACGGAACCCTTCTCAAGGGGGATGCGATTGTGTTTGGCCACTTCTTTGGAAGGGTTAAGACGATGCAGGATGAGTTTGGGCGAGCCATTAATGAGGCTCCCCCATCTACCCCTGTGCGCATTACGGGACTTTCTGAACTTGCTCTTGCGGGAAGCGAGTTTATCGTTGTGAAGAACGAAAAAGAGGCCAAAGAGCTTGCCACAGCCAGGGAAGAGGAGCACCACCGCGGTCTTTCTGCAGCGACTGTTCGGATGAGCAACCTTGAAAAGATGATGGCGAAAAAGAGCAATAGCGAAATGAAAATTTTGCCGCTCATTCTGCGCGCTGACGTGCAGGGTTCTCTGGAAGCTCTCAAAAACTCTCTTTTAAAGATTCATTCTAAAAAAGTACGCCTTGAGATTGTCAATGCCGATGTAGGAGAAATTTCGGAATCAGACATTGAACTGGCGGCAGCTTCCCGAGCAACTATTGTGGGCTTTCACACAAGTATTGAGAGCCATGCTGATGCGCTGATCAAGCAAAAGCAGGTTTCCATCCACACGCAGGATGTGATCTATCACCTCATTGATTGGGTGAAGGAGCGCATGCGCGCACTTCTTGATAAGATTCCTGAAGAGCGCAATTTGGGCGCACTGCGAGTCAAGGCGATCTTTACCTCTTCTCAATTGGGAACGATTGCCGGCTGTCAGGTGAGCGATGGCATTGTCAAGCGCCAAAGTCTCATTCGCCAGATACGAGGCAAAGAGATCATTTGGAAAGGAAAGATCTCCTCTCTCAAGCGTCTGAAAGAAGATGTGAAGGAAGTAAAAGAGGGATTGGAGTGCGGAGTTGTTCTTGAAGGGCGCAGCGATCTTCAAGAGGGCGATCTTCTGCAGGCCTATGAGATCCATTATCTGGAGCAAGAGCTGTGAAAGGCAACCGTCTTCAGCGCATCAACTCTCTTCTCAAA
The DNA here is from genome assembly GCA_028873295.1 of Verrucomicrobiota bacterium. Lineage (GTDB taxonomy): Bacteria > Chlamydiota > Chlamydiia > Chlamydiales > SM23-39 > JAGWKO01. The sequence continues at coordinate 29,805 of JAGWKO010000006.1, read as the reverse complement.
GAGGTCATTTTTGATGTGATTCACAAAGAAGTGAAGCATCCGCAAGTAGACAAGTTTGTCACTGTGACTCGAGTAGAAACTTCTGCTGATCTTCACCATGCCAAAGTCTTCATCAGTCTGATTGGAACAAGTGCGGAAAAAGCGCGTATTTTAGAGGCTCTCCAAAGTGCGGCAGGATTTATTGCTGTGCATTCTGCAAAGCAGGTGAAGTTGCGCTACTTTCCCTCTCTTCTCTTCAAGCTCGATGAATCTGCAGAGCAGCATATGCGCATCGAGGGTATTTTAGCCGACATAGAAAAGGAACGGCTCTCGCGCTCATGAAAGGCCTTCTACTTGTCAACAAACAAGCGGGCGCCACTTCATTTGACATTGTGGCCCAGCTCAGACGCCTGGTGCATGAAAGAACCATTGGCCATGCGGGAACACTCGACCCTTTTGCGACAGGGGTCATGCTTCTTCTGATTGGCTCTGAGTTCACAAAACAGTCGACGCTCTACACCAATCTGGACAAAAGCTACGAAGCGACCCTCATACTTGGAGCAGCAACTACGACCTATGATCCTGAAGGGGAGATTACCCACAAGAGCGATCTCATTCCCACCCTTGCTGACATAGAGAGAATTCTTCCTGACTTTCAGGGCCAGGTGCTACAAACGCCTCCTATGTTTTCTGCCAAAAAAGTAGGTGGCAAGAGACTCTATGCCTATGCAAGAGAGGGAATCACAGTGGAGAGGAAGCCCATCCTCGTGCAACTCAGCTGCCATATCATGGATTATTCTTATCCTTATCTCAAACTACTTGTTCATTGCAGCAAAGGCGCCTATATTCGCTCCCTTGCTCACGATATGGGCCTTGCTCTTGGATGTCATGCCCATCTCAGGGAGCTTTGCCGAATACGTGTTGGTTCGTTCACTCTAGACCAGTGTATTCCCCAAGAAGCGCTGAGCTCTCTTTCTCTTACACACTATCTACTAGGAGCATCCAAATGACCCTTTCCTGCGGCATTGTCGGACTTCCCAACGCTGGGAAATCAACTCTTTTTAATGCTTTAACGGGCAAAGGAGTCCCTTCAGAAAACTATCCCTTTTGCACGATTGATCCGAATCTTGGAGTAGTGCTTGTAGATGATCCTCGGCTACGCTTCTTAAGTGAGCAGAGCGGCAGTCGCAAGATTCTCTATGCAACAGTTAGTTTTTATGACATTGCTGGTCTTGTGAAAGGGGCATCGCAGGGGGCTGGACTTGGAAATCAATTTCTCTCACATATCCGCGATACAGATGCCATTGTGCAGGTTGTGCGCTGTTTTGATGATCCGGACGTGATCCACGTCGCAGGAAAAGTCGATCCCCTGGATGACATTGAGGTCATTCAGCTCGAGCTCATCCTCGCCGATCTGCAGATGGCAGAACAGGCAGCAAAGCGGATGGAGAAATCTGCAAAAGGTCAACCTGACCTTGCAGGCAAACTCAACTTTCTTCAAAAGGCCATCCAGCATCTTAATGACAATCTTCCGATCCGCTCTCTTTCTTTGACACTCGAAGAGACAGAGGTCGCCCGCACCTATCCCTTTCTCACAGCCAAAAAGGTGCTCTATGTCTGCAATGTAGGTGAGAATGATCTGCCTTCGATGAAAAACGGTTATGTCGATGCGGTGAGCGCTTTTGCAGCAAGCGAAGGGGCCAGTTGTGTATCTATCTGTGCCAAGCTGGAGGAAGAGATATCCAACCTGGATCCGGATGATCGCAGACCTTTTCTGCAAAGCCTTGGTCTTGAAATCTCCGGTCTCGATCGCCTTGTTAAAGAGGCATTTTCTCTGTTAGGCCTGATCACCTATCTCACCACTGGCGAACAGGAAACAAGGGCCTGGACGATTGTGCGCGGCAGCACTGCTGTTGAAGCAGCTCGGAAAATTCACAGCGATATTGCCAAGGGGTTCATTCGTGCAGAAGTGGTCTCTTATGAGGATATGGTGCGCTATGGTGGGCGTGTGGGCGCAAGAGAAGCAGGCAAAGCGCGCTCCGAGGGCCGCGATTACATTGTCCAGGATGGCGATGTGATTCTATTCTTCCATCAATAGACTTGATTCCTCTGTTCTCACCAGATAGACTTGAGACGGGGAACCCTCAGTTACGCAAGAGGTCTAATAGTTGGCAGAGAAAACCGAAAAGGCAACGCCAAAAAAGCTCAAGGATGCCAGAAAAAAAGGGCAAGTTGCTAAGGCGCAAGACTTTCCTGCAGCGATTACCTTTATTGTCTCTCTTTCTATGACACTCATCATGATGTCCGTCCTGTTTCAAAAAATCGGGAGTTTTTTTGTGATGGTGCTTCGGGCAATTCCCACTGTAAGCACTGATTTCCCCGATCGCATCGGGGGCTATTTTCAGATGACCACACAGATTATTCTCGACTGCTCCTGGCCGATTCTTCTCATTGTTGTCTTTATTGGTGTCTTAACGAGTTTTCTTATCATCGGCCCTGTCTTCTCCTTTGAGCCGATGAAATTTGATCTAAAAAAACTCAACCCAATCGAAGGAATCAAACAGAAATTCAAACTCAAGACGCTTGTTGAACTCCTCAAATCGATCGCAAAGATTACGGGGGCAGCGCTTATCCTCTACTGGATTGTCTGGAACTCAATTCCCGAAATCCTTTCGACCGTCATGATGCCTGTTATTGGCAGCGCTATGGTTGTAAAAGATTTCCTCATCTCAGCTACTGTCGGTGTAGGCCTCTTTTTTCTCGCAGTCGCTCTGTTTGACCTTGCTTTTCAAAAGCGCAATTTTGCCAAAGAGATGATGATGCAGAAGTTTGAGGTCAAACAGGAATATAAGGACACGGAAGGAGACCCGCTCATCAAGGGGAAACGTAGGGAAATCGCTCGCGAGATCGCCTATGAAGCAGGTCCTTCTGCTGCAAAGAGAGCTCGAGCCATTATCACTAACCCAACCCACATTGCAGTTGCCATCAAATATATCCCCACGGAGGAGCCTGCTCCCATCATTTTGACCATGGGGTCAGGGACAATCGCAAGCCTGATCATCAAAGTGGGACTTGAAAATAAGGTCCCTATCATGCGCAATGTGGATTTAGCACGGAATCTCTTTGCCAAGGGGAAAATTGGCGACTTCATCCCGGAGGAATTTTTCCCCGCAGTTGCAGAGATTCTCAAATGGATTGAAGCTCTGGAAAATAATCCGGATGTTAATCAAGAGCTGTTTAGATGAGAAAGTTTCTTGAACAACTAGCGCGTCGCCTCGGCAGTGAGCGGGCTCTTACAAAGATCGCAAATTCCAGTGATCTTCTGCTCGCTGCTTTGGTAGTCGGCATCATTATGATGCTGATCTTTCCCGTTTCGCCCAATGCAATCGACATTCTCATCTCGATTAACCTCGGTGTGACGCTCTCCATTCTCTTTGTCGCTCTCTACATTCAAAAGGCGGTCCAGCTCTCGATTTTCCCCTCCCTCCTTTTGATCACAACGCTCTTTCGTCTGGGCCTTAACATCTCCTCAACGCGTCAGATCCTGCTCCATGCCAATGCGGGACACATCATTCACGCCTTCGGACAATTTGTCGTCGGGGGCAACTACATCGTGGGCGGCGTAATCTTTCTTATCATCACCATTGTTCAATTCATTGTGGTCACAAAAGGTGCTGAGCGCGTCGCCGAGGTGGCAGCAAGATTTACCCTCGATGCTATGCCAGGCAAACAGATGTCCATTGACGCTGATCTGCGCTCTGGCGTCATTGACCAGCAGCAGGCAAGAGAGCTTCGCCTGGGCCTTGCCAAAGAGAGCCAGCTCTACGGGGCCATGGATGGAGCGATGAAGTTTGTTAAGGGGGATGTCATCGCAAGTATCGTCATCGCTCTTATCAATATCATCGGAGGCCTTATTATCGGCACCCTGAGTCTCGGCATGGAGATCGGCGTTGCAGCAAAAACGTTCAGCCTGCTTTCCATTGGTGACGGCCTGGTGACCCAGATCCCCTCGCTCATGCTTGCAATCTCTGCAGGTATTGTAACGACCCGCGTCTCCAGTGAGCGCAAAGATGCGCACCTTGGCAAAGAGATCGCAGAGCAGCTGCTCCGCCAGCCAAAAGCCATTATGATCACAGGGGGCCTTCTCTTCCTCATGGCATGGATTCCCGGCTTCCCTGCCTGGTCTTTTCTCATTCTCTGCTCCATCCTTGCTCCCGTTGGCTACTTCTTCTGGGCCGGCTCGCGCAAAGCAGCCGCCAAAGCAGCAGCGGGCCTTGCGCCATCGGAAGTGGAAGTTCCGGGCCACGCTATTTCGGGCGTCGGTACAGAAGACTATGCGCTCACCCTCCCCGTTGTTTTGGAACTGGGCTCTGCTATTGCGCAGCTGCTTCGCAAAGACAAACAGGGGATGACCTTCATCGACCAGATGATCCCCAAAATGCGCCATGCCCTCTACCAAGACTTGGGCGTTCGCTTCCCCGGCGTCCACGTCCGCACCGACTCCCTCACTCTCGAGCAAAACGAATATGCGATCCACCTCAATGAGGTTCCTATTGTGCGCGGCAAGATTCTTCTCAAGCATCTTCTCACAAACGAGACAGAAGAGACTCTCCGGCGCTACAACCTCCCCTTCTCTGCCCTAAAAAACAGCCTCGGCATGCCTGCTCTTTGGGTCGAGGAGCGCTATCGGGATATGCTGAGCAAAGCGACAATTCGCTACTGGACAGGCCTGGAGGTGATCATCCTGCACCTCTCCCGTTTCTATCGCCAGTATGGCAATGAATTTATCGGCATCCAGGAGATGCGCGCGATTCTGGAGTTCATCGAAAAATCCTTCCCCGACCTCATCAAGGAAGTGACGCGCCTTGTCCCCTTACAAAAACTCACCGAAATCTTCCGCCGCCTTGTCCAGGAGCAGATCTCGGTCAAAGACCTTCGCACCATTCTCGAGGCACTCAGCGAATGGGCGCAGACCGAAAAAGACACCGTCCTTCTCACTGAATATGTGCGCTCCTCATTAAAGCGCTACATCAGCTACAAATACTCCCTTGGACAGTCAGTGCTCTCCGTCTACCTCATCGATCCCGAAATCGAAGATATGGTGCGTGGATCGATCAAACAGACCTCTGCCGGCTCCTATCTCGGCCTTGACCCCGACTCCATTCAGCTGATCATTCATGCCGTGCGCAATACTATTCAGGAGGCTGCCCCCGGAGGACAACCTCCTGTCCTTCTCACAGGCATGGATGTCCGCCGCTTCTTCCGCAGACTGATCGAATCCGAATTCCCCGACCTTCCCGTGATCTCTTTCCAGGAAATCGTCCCCGAAATCCGCATTCAGCCACTTGGTAGAATACAACTTACTTAAAATCCACAACTGTTTTATAGGTAAGGAAATGTCCCATCCAGCCATTTCCCGCCTTTTTGCCTCTAATCCTGCTGCTATCCGCGAGTTGCAAAAAGAGGTGTCCCAGGAGATTGCTGCTCAGGTTGAGAGCGAGCAGGGACTGGACGAATACTTCAATTTGGCAGCCTTCAGCCCCATGAAGCGAATGGACCAGTTCAAAGAGCTGCATCAGCTGCGCACGCAGTATGCCAAAGGGAAAGAAAGAACAGAGGAGGAGCTGGCTCCTGCAACGGTAGAGGCAATTGAGGAAATTGCCAACTTCTTTCACGAGAAGAACGATGAGTTAAGCAAGAGAATGCTTCTTCTTTTGCGCGAACAGATCCAGGAGCAGGATACTCCCGAGGAAATTTTGGAAAAGAGCGCCAAGCTCTATCCCGACGTCTCACTGCAGGATGAGGCGCTTGACTTTCTCATTGCCACTTCCTCCCCGAAAACTGCTATCCCGATCGGACATGCAAAAGAGATTTTGAATCAACGATCGGGAAGAGAAATCCGCGCAGGGCGCAACATGAATGAGTGGGCCCGCACCTTCTCTAAAGAAGGATTGGGGTCGCCCACTGCTCTTCGCGATCTCTACCGCGATATCACTTCAACTCCGAGGCACCCTCTCGACGTTTTTCACAAGCTGACCCAGCAATTTCGCTACCTTCAACTACAGCCCTCTATCACCTTTCTTCTCCACTCCTTAGGTGCAGACCTTCGGGCAAAAGGTGCTTCAATCGCACGGGATGAATTGCAGCGACTCATCGAAAGTGTCAAATCTCTCCAGGGGATCCTCGGCATCTTTAACTTCTTTCAATCAAAAATCCCGCTACTGCACAAGATGTTTGCAAACGCAAATCTCCCCTGGCCAGAAAAACTCGACTTCGAACTTCTCTCGAAAATTTTTGTAGCCATCCTTTCTGACAAAGCCCTCACACAGCAAAAAATCCTGCAAACCGCCAAACTCATGGGCATTGAGAAAAATCCAACGGCACAATCAATCCTTTTTGCCCTAATGCGCGATGCTCTTCGACAGATCTCCCCCCGCTATTTTCGCCACAAAACACATCTGGACGATCTTTTAAGAATCTACCTCGCCGTCATCGAATATCTCGAAGAAGAAGAAGAGGAGGAAGAATCGTGACAAACACCTTTCTCTACCTTCTGGAGGAATTTGGGAAAATCATCCATCTCCCTCTGCGGGTCGATCAGAAGGGCGCCTGTTCTCTCCTTCTCCCGGAAGAGTTTCTGGTCCAACTACAACCAGACAATGCTGAGCAGAATCTTTTTTTCTTTGCTCCCATAGTCCCTCTTCCCCCAGGAAAATATAGAGAAGAGGTGCTTCTGGAAGGCCTCAAAACAAACGCCTCCCAGGATCCCCTCTTCGGAACAGTCGCCTATCTTGAAAAATCAAATGAGCTCGTTCTCTACCAGAGCTACCCATTGAACATGCTCGATGGAGAGCGCCTCGCTAATCTCTTTGCCGGATTTGTAGAGATGGGGATGCAATGGAAAAAGGCAATTCTTGCAGGAAAGACGCACCCACAGTGAGCAGGCATGGCATCGCTCTTCCTCTTTTTTCCTGCAGAAGTCATCAAAGCTGCGGCATTGGAGAATTTCTTGACCTCCTACCTCTCATTGATTGGTGTCAGCAAATAGGATTCCAGATTCTGCAGCTTGCGCCTCTCAATGACACAGGGGAAAATGCAAGCCCCTACAGCCCGATCTCCTCCTGCGCTCTTGATCCGATCTTTCTCAGTCTGCACGCCCTGATAGAACCGCGCCTCCCTCTTGATGAATTCAGGGCTCTAAACTCTCTTCCCTATCTTGATCGCCTTGCAGTCCGGGAGAAGAAGATGGCCTGGCTTTTGCGCTATTTTTCCCTTCACTTTCACAAAACAGTCACAAGCCCTTCCTATGCGCGCTTTTTGCAAAAACATTCCTGGCTCCCTGAATATGCCGCCTTCCAGACAGAAGAAGAAGGAGAGGAGCCCAGTTTCTATCTTTTCCTGCAGTACCTTGCCTTTACACAAATGGAAGAGGTGAAACGATATGCCGAAAAAAAGGGCATTGCTCTCCAGGGAGATCTCCCCTTTCTGCTTCCTGAAACAAGCGCCGATGTTCGAGCACATCCCTCTCTTTTCTGCGCAAATCTTACTGCAGGGTCACCCCCCGATATTTTCAATACAGAAGGGCAAAATTGGGACTTTCCCATCTACGATATCGATGCGATGCGAAAAGATGGGTTTTGCTGGTGGCAACGACGCCTCCACACCTTCGAGTCTCTCTATCACCTCTACCGGATCGACCATGTGCTTGGTTTTTTTCGACTCTGGGCTATTCCCAGAGAACAAAAAGCCACAGAAGGCTTCTTCCTCCCGAGCGACCGCTTCTCCTGGGCTTCTCAGGGAAAAGAGATTCTCTCTCATCTTCTCCGCTTCTCCAATCTCAAACCAATCGCTGAGGACCTCGGATCACATGCCAAAGAGGTTACCAGCCAGGTTCTCCACGAACTCAAAATTCCAGGAACGCGGATCATGCGATGGGAAGAGACCAAAACGGGCGCCCCCCTTCCCTACTCTCTCTATGACCCGCTAAGCGTCACAAGCGTCTCCAACTTTGACACCGAACCACTGCCTCTTTGGTGGAAATCTCATCCAATTGAAGCTGGGCGCTTTGCAGAATGGAAAGGATGGACCTACGAAACGGCCCTTTCGCAAGAGAAGACTTTTGAGATTCTTTTGGATGCACATGGCACATCAAGTCTCTATCACATCAACCCCTTGCAGGAGTATCTGCTTCTCTTTCCGGAACTCTCCTGGCCTCATCTGGAGCAGGAGAGGATGCACCTTCCCGGCACAAATCTTCCCACCAACTGGACCTATCGCTTTCGCCCCTCTATCGAAGAGATCACAGCGCATCTACCGCTTTGTGAAAAAATGAGAAGGCTGGCCAAAAAAGCGCCACCACGAGATGATGCGATATGATGATTGTTTTCCTTCTCATCCCCTCCCTGCTCTTTTGTGCTGCTCCCTCTCTCCCTGCTCTCTACGCCTCTCTTGACCCCAGTTCTGTTGCGGAGCATTTTGCCTTTTATGAGCTCTACCCTCAGAGTCGCGAAGGGAAAGAGGCGCTGCGCCATGCCTGGTCTCTTCTTAGCCGGGGAGAATCAGAGGCAGATCCTTCCCTTCGCTTTCCAGAGTTGGAGCTCACTTCCCTTCTTGCTCTTGTGAACAGAAGCAACGAGGAGGAGCACCCCTTTTTATTGCAGGAGCAACTGGCGGCAATCGAGCGTCTGGGGAAGGTGCTGGGCAACCGAAAACTCAAGGGCCACCAATTCTGGAATGTGGAGGAAATCCTCCCACTCTCCTCAGAAGAGATCGATCTGTCGCGAGGGCTTCTCGTCGCTGAGCTCGGAGACCAGCGGGAAAAGATCAGAAGCTTTGAGGCGAGCCTTGATCTGATGGCGCTACAAATTCTGGCGCGCCTTCCACAAGGAGCAACGCATCAGGAAATCATACGAAAGATCAATGACTACATCTTCTCGGAAATGGAATTCCGGTTTCCCCCGCACTCTCTCTATGCCAAGGATATCGATCTCTACACGTTTCTTCCCTCTGTTCTGGAGAGCAGACGCGGCGTTTGCCTGGGGGTTTCCATTCTCTATCTCTGCCTTGCACAACGCCTTGAGCTCCCCATGGAGATCATTACACCACCTGGCCACATCTTTGTGCGCTATGTCGATGCAGAGGGAACTATAACTAATATTGAGACGACAGCGCGTGGACTTGATATCCCCACAGAACACTATCTGGGGATCGAAACGCCCGCCCTTCAAAATCGAACGACCAAAGAGGTGATCGGCCTTGCCTTTATGAACCAGGCCGCTGTGAGCTGGCAAAATGAGCAATATTCAGATGCGATTGCTCTCTATGAAAAGGCGCTTCTTTTTCTTCCAGAGGACTACCTTGCTCAGCTCTTTCTCTCCTTCAACTACTGGGCTGTCGGAGAAGAAAAAAAAGCAAAATCTCTTTTAGAAAAAATCCAAGGCAAAGCTCCCGAGGCGCTTCTTTCCAACAATAGCCTCGTCGAAGATCTGCTTGCAGGCCGCACAGATATTTCCGGTGTTCAGGCTCTCTTTTCTGAAGTGAATGAATCCAGAGAGTCGATTCTCAAGAAACAGCAGGAACTTCTTCGCATCACAGAGAAGTTCCCCCTTTTCCGCCAGGGGATTTTTCATCTCGCAATCACCTGGCTACAGCTCGGCCGGGAGAAAGAAGCTCTTCCGATTCTTGAAAGACTCGCCGCTCTTGATGCTGGTAATGCAACTGTCCATTACTATCTAAGCGCCATTGCTCTGCAGCGCCACCACTTTCCCAAAGCCTGGACTCATCTGCATTCTCTTGAGTCCCTTCTTACAGCAAGAGGCTACCGCCCTCGCGCTTTCGTTGCCTTAAAGAAAGAGCTCGCATCCAAATGCCCCGATCCGCTATAGATCGGGATGAGGTGATCTATGATTTCTTTCCTTGTTTCCTTCTCTCTTTTTGCAAATCTGGAGACGCTGATGACTCCCGAGGAGCAACTTGCAACCGGGATCTACAAATTGAATGCACGCCAGAAAGAGGCTTTGGAAACGTGGGTCTCTACACACTATGCAGCACAAGTAGTAGAAGAGTCGAGCCCCCCTCAAATCACCTCTGCTTCAGAGGGCACCCAGGAGATGCCGCACCTTTCTGAAAATCTCCTGGACAGCCGATTCCTCAAGCTCAGCGACAACACGCTGTGGAATGTGCGCCCTGAAGATGTACCCATTGCGCAGGGCTGGATCACGCCTGCGGAGATCAAAATCACCCCCAGCGATGACCCCACCTACCCCTCTCGCCTCACCAACATGATCAGCGGCTCCTCTATCCTCGCCCGCCAGGTCCAGCAGCTCCCCTCTCAACCACCTCAAACTTCAGTGCCCTCACCCACAGCGCCCGTCCCTCAACAGTACCCTTAAGGAAGTAACTGTGAAGCGAGCTCGTTAACCGTTTTTCGATCAACAGCGCTGTTGAGATGGATTGCTGCCCTCATCACAAGGCCGATCTCTTTTCTGCTTTTCGCGCCTGAGGTTGCAATAGCCTCTTCTACAATTTTTTTCGTCTCTTCAAGAGAAGGGGCTTTTGGCAAAAATTCCTGGACAATGACAAGTTCTTTCTGAAGTTTTTCTACCATCTCGGGGCGATTTGCAAGCTGCGTTTGCTCCAGAGCTTCCTGGAGATTGCCATAGTAGGTCCTAAAGAGCTTGATCACCTCTGCATCCGGCAGCGTAGCCCTCGCGTCAGCAGCGAGGATTTTCGACTTCAGCATGCGCAAAGTCTCCAACCTTATCGTATCCCGACCCTTAATTGCCTCTTTAATCCCATTGTTGAGCTCATCAATGATTGCCATGTTATGCCTCCATTGGACCAGTTTACCATATCGCCATATTATGCCTCCCTTGAAAGCAGGGCATTTTGATGAAAAAGAGTTGATAGGACGTTTCTCTCGGGAAATTGCTGCGTTGTCCTGCTTCGACAACCACTGCGTGGTTGCCTGCATCGGACGCCTTGCACTTTCCTCGAGGGAAACATCCTATCAACTCTTTTTCATCAAAATGCCCTGCCCTTGAAAGTGCTTCCTTAAAAATCTCCTCCTTTGCTACACTGGCTATGTTAAAGATTCCCCTCAGACCGTCAAAAAGGGTTTTATATGCCAAGAAGTTGTATTGTCACAGGAAAGAAACCAAGTTCAGGTAGATCCTATACCCTTCGAGGGATTGCCAAGAAGAAAAAAGGGATCGGTCTCAAAGTCACAGGATGCACGAACCGCCGCTTTAATCCCAACCTGTTCACGAAAAGATTATGGGTCCCCGAAGAGAAGCGTTTTGTTACACTCCGTCTTTCCGCAGCAGCTCTAAGAACGATCGACCGCAAAGGCATTAGCCACGTTCTTAATGACCTGCGAAAAGAAGGAAAACATATCTAATCCTCCTCAAGACCGGATCTCTTGAGTATGTGGTGGCGAAAACTTTGCAGTTCTGTTGCTTTCTGTTCTCGCCATCTTTTTCTTTTCTCCCTTCTTCTCTTTTGCGGCTGGCTGGTGTGGAAGACGCTCACCCCCTCTCTCCCTAAACCAGAGGCTCCTCCGCAGTTCTACTCTTCCCAGTGCGGCCAAGACCTCACTTTGACTTTTTTAGAAGCTCTGCGCGGAGCAAAAGACTCTATTGATTTGACAATCTTTGGCCTGACTGACCCATCCATCCTGAATGAACTCGATCGCAAGGGAAAAGAGGGAGTCAAAACAAATATCTTTTACGATTTTAACGGCTCAACAGATCTGCGCCTTGCACTCCCCCACTGCACTCTTCATCCTGTAGTTGCTCAAGGGTTAATGCATCAAAAAATTTTAATCATTGATGACAAAGAGGTCTTTTTGGGCTCTGCCAACATGACACCGCACTCGCTTCAGATGCACGACAATCTCGTCATTGGATTTATCAGCCCTCAGATCGCCTCCTTTCTCAAGAACCGCACTGCAGCGCGAGGCGCAGGCTCTCTTTGCACCTTTGTTGGAGGACAAGAACTGCAACTGTGGCTTTTGCCCGATGCAAAGCGCGAGGCACTTGAAGAATTGCGCAATCGCCTTCGGAGCTCCAAAAAGTCGATCTGCGCCGCTCTTTTTACCTTCACCCATCCCGTATTGCTTAAAGAATTGCTATCAGCCTATGCAAGAGGCATTGAGGTAACTCTTGTGATCGACATGCACTCTGGGGTAGGCGCCAGCAGCAAATGCGTAGAGGTGCTTCGTAAAGCTGGGATATGCGTCCTTTTCAGCCAGGGAGTCCAGCTGCTGCACCATAAATTTGTTATCATTGATGAGACAACTCTCATCACGGGGTCTGCCAACTGGACACAGGCAGCCTTTGCCAAAAACAGCGACACTCTTCTTGTCTTCCCCAAGCTCACAGAAAAGCAAAAAGAGTACATGCAGTCTCTTTGGCGCCGTCTAAGGCTACTTTCCAAAGAACCACTCTTGCCTCTTGCTCCAAGAGAAGCGTATACTCGGGAAAAGGCTCTATGAAAATTCTTTCGATTGCTTTTTCCCTCTTTCTTCTGATGGACCCTCTTGGCAACGTCCCTCTCTTCCTCTCTATTCTGAAGCATATCCCCCCTAAAAGGCAGCGGATTATTATTGCTCGCGAACTCCTGATTGCCCTTACGATCATCGCCCTCTTTGCCCTGGCAGGAGACGAACTTCTCCGATTCCTTAGTGTTGACCAGGCTACAGTGCATATCGCAGGGGGTATCATTCTTTTTTTACTTTGCATTCACATGATTTTCCCCTCTTCGACTCCTTCAGAACCTCTCTCTGCGGTACATGAACCCTTCTTCGTTCCTCTTGCAATTCCTCTTGTTGCAGGTCCCGGTGTCCTTGCTGCTGTCATGATCTATGCAGGACAGGAGGAGAATGACTGGATTGTCCTTGCAGCTCTATTCATTGCCTGGGTCGCCTCTCTTCTGATTCTCCTCGTCTCTCCCCTGCTGCAACGGCTCTTGGGACAACGAGGACTTGTTGCCATTGAGCGACTCATGGGGCTTATTGTGACGCTCATCGCTGTTCAAATGTTTTTAGAAGGAATTGCCGGCTTTGCAAAACAGATATAAGGCCCTTCTCTCCTATGATGGGACTGCCTATTGGGGATGGCAGAAGACGCGATCAGGAGCTTCTATTCAAGAGACCTTGGGACAGGCTCTTACTAAACTCTCTCCCCATGCATCGCTTCCGGAAGCGGCGAGTCGCACGGATCGAGGCGTTCATGCGGAGGGTCAAGTCATCTCTTTTGACCTTGAAAAGGAGTGGGACCCCTCTCTTCTTTTTCGGGCACTCAACGCACATTTGCCGCGCGATATTCGTATTCGGGCCATTTTCCCCGCTTCTTCCGGTTTTCACCCCACGCTTCAGGCAAGATCCAAAGAGTATCGCTATCGCGTCTCCTTCTCTCCCGTACAGGACCCCACCGAGCGAAGGTTCTCCTGGGCGTTCCCCTACTCTCTTGACTTCTGCGCAATGGAAGAAGGAGCCTCTCTCCTCCTTGGGAAAAAAGACTTTACTGCACTGGGAAATGGGAAGATCATCAACCCCATCTGCACTCTTGAGCGCATCGACTTCCTCCTTTTGCCCAATGAAAACCTTGAAATTCAGATCCAGGGAGACCGTTTTCTCTACAAAATGGCGCGCAACATCGCAGGTCTTCTTCTCTATGTGGGCAGAGGAAAAATGGCTCTTGCTCAAATTCCTCACCTTCTGGACTCAAAAAAACGGGAGCTTGCCGCAGTAACGGCTCCTGCCCATGGCTTAACTCTCTATCAGGTGCAATATGATCGGACGCAATGACCTTTGCTGGTGCCAAAGCGGGCTAAAGTGGAAAAAATGTCACTATCCCCGAGTTCCCAACCCCTCTTCTCTTGCAAAACAATACCTGGAGCATTACGGCATTTTGCTGAAAACAGAGGAACAGATCGCAGGCATTCGCAGAGCGTGTCAGGTAGCAAAAGCGATTCTACGCCTCCTCGCAGAGGCTGCAGTAGAAGGCAGAACAACGAAGGAACTCGATGAACTCTCTCGCAAGCTGCATCGCGACATGGACGCTATCCCCGCAACTCTCGGATATGGAACGCCCCCTTTTCCCCAATCGATCTGCACCTCGCTGAACGAGGTGATCTGTCACGGCATCCCCGATAACAGGCCCCTGCAAGAGGGAGATATTCTCAATATCGATGTCGCCTCAATTGCAGAGGGCTATTTTGGCGATTGCAGTCAAATGGTGGCCATTGGAGCCGTTAGTGAAGAAAAAAACCGCGTCGTTCGAGTCAGCAAAGAGGCCCTACACCTCGCTATTGCCGTCTGCAAACCAGGCAACCCCATCTCTCTTATTGGGAAAACAATCGAGGACTATGCGCGAAAGGAGCGCTGCTCCGTCGTCAATCAGTTCGTAGGCCATGGCGTTGGCGTTGCCTTCCACGAACCTCCGGAAATTCCCCACCACTACAACTCCTCCTCTCTTCTTCTGGTGCCCGGTATGACCTTTACTATTGAACCGATGATCAATGCCGGCGTGCGGGAGGGAGTGATTGACTCCACCGACCACTGGACAGTGCGCACGAAGGATGGCAAACCCTCCGCACAATGGGAAGAGACGATTCTGATCACCGAAAGCGGCCATGAAGTCCTTACTTCCTGAAATAGACCTCTTGCGTAACTGAGGGCTAATATACCCGTTCTCAAAGCATCAGCTTCCACTCCTCCCTTCGAGAGGCGGTAGTTTTGCAATTCCCTCAGTTATTTTGGGTATTCTGTTTTTTCTTGCGTTTAGCCGTAAGTGATTCGCGCAAGGTCTCTTCCAGGGCAGGCAACTTTTGCGCTCCCTTGGTACCAGAGAAAGCCTCGCGCAGTGTGGTTGAAAAATGAGGAGTGGAAAGTTCCTGTAAAAGATGCGCCACCACCTCTTCAAGAGATCGAATCTCTTCCTCTTGATCACACTCTTGCTCAGCAAGAAATGCTGATTCCTTTGCTATACTCTGCAAAAAAAGCGCTATCTCCTGCTCATTTTGATCAATCAAAAGATGCATTTCTTCAAGAGCCCCTCCTTTCTTCTGCAACTCCTGCTCCAACATCTGCTCTTTTGTGTAAGAGGCAGCCTGATTTTTACGCAGAACATCGTTGAGGATTTCAAGGGCATTTTTCTCCTCTTCCAAGTCGGTAAGAGCTCTCCTGGAATTTTCCAGGCGATCAGAAGAAGTCATCCTCTCTTGCGTATTTTCCTGCTGTAGAAGCGAGATCTCCTCTTCAAGATTGCCCACCCTCTTTCTCGCCTCAGCAGTTTCTGCAAAAAGACGCGTCTCTTCAGCACACCTCTCCTCATTGAGAAGAAAAAAGAGGATCAGAGAAGCAAGAAGAGAGAGCTCTGTACCACAACGCCAGAAGTGGTCAGGGGATGCAAAAAAATGCACAGCACAGCAGACAGCAACAAATCCGGGAAGAGCGAAAAAAAAGCCGCGATGGCGCCATTTGACGATCAGGAAAAGAGTGGCTATAGAGATTCCATAAAGATCCCAAAAAGTGCCCGCCAAGTGGGCAGATGCCAAACTAAGCACCAGGAAAATAGACCCGCCAATCTGCTTAAAGTAGCTCAAGCATTCTTCCTACAGTCAAAAACCCCTGCTCAAACCGATAGAAATCGAAACGCTCATTCGGCGCATGGATCTGATCCTCTAAAGAGCCATATCCCATCCCCGCGACCTCTTTAATCTGCAGCGCCGAAACAAGAGCCGGCACCACAGGAATCGATCCACCGGTTAAGATATAACGGCAAGAGTTTCCTGTCACCTCTTCGCTACTTCTCGCCACCGCCTTTGCAAGCAAAGAATTGGGAGAGCCGCGAAATGCAGGCATGCCTTTATGTCTAACCAACTCAAGCTCCATTCCGTCAGGAACACGGCTCTGTAAATAAGCAGTCAAAGCATTCAGCACTTGATCCGGATCCTGGTGCGGCACAAGGCGACAGGTGATGCGCGCCTCTGCGATCGCAGGAATCACTGTCTTCACACCTGGTCCCACATACCCGCCTCCAATTCCATTGATCTCCAGAGTAGGGTAAAACCAGCTCGCCTCTTGCAAAGAAGCTCCCTTTTCTCCTCCAAAAGCGCGAATCCCAAACTGCTCGGAAAACCAGGCCCTCTCATGAGGATATTGACACATTTTTTGCTCCTCCGCGGAAAGAGGAGCGATGCCATCGTAGAAATGAGGCACCTGAACCCTGCCCTCTGCATCCCAAAGTCCTGCCAAAAGCTGAACAAGGGCGCGGTTGGGGTTGTAGGCAATCCCTCCATAAATGCCCGAGTGCAAGTCAAGGCGGGACCCGCGAAGCTTCAGCTCCAGAGCCGCAATTCCTCGCGCACCCAGTGTGAGAGCAGGAATATCGCGTTCCCATTGATCAAAATCGATCACGAGAAGGCTCTCTGCCTGCAGCTGCGAGCCCAGCTTTCCAAGTGAATCAATCAGTCCGGAGCTCGATGACTCTTCTTCACCCTCAATACAGAGCTTGATCTGGCAGGGCAACTCCATCCCCAGCTCCTTGTATGCGCGAAGAGCAAGGAGAGCATAAAAAATTTGCCCCTTGTCATCGACAGCGCCGCGCGCATAGACCATTCCATCCCGTTCCGTAGGCTCAAAAGGCGGTGAGCGCCACTCTTCCAGAGGCACTGCCGGCTGCACGTCGTAATGGCCGTAAAGCAGGAGGGTCTCTTTTCTCTTTCCCTCCATTTTTCCGAAGACAAGAGGAAGGCCCGAAGTAGGGACAAGCTCTGCAGAAATATCTGCTTTTTTAAGGAAGGAAACAAGCCACTCTGCACAAGCAATGCAGTCGCTTTTTCTCTCAGGATCTGCGCTAATCGAAGGGAAGCGAAGGAAGGTAAAGTAATCCCTTCGAATCTCTTCGCGATGTGTGGCAAACCAGTTTTTCAAATCCTGCAGTGACATCAACCTTCTTTCTTCTCCGCCACTTTTTCCTGTAAAATGAGGGTCGCCTGTTCGAGGATTAACCCCACGAGATCTTCATCGCCCTCATAATGTAACTCCACCTGCATCTCTCCGCTTGAAGAGGGTTTAGTACAGGCAACCAGAGCAAAAGCGGTTACGTTTTCTTTCTTTTCAAGCTTGTTCCATGGGATTTGCACTCTCTCCCCCTATTTTTGGGTATACCGAAAATGGCTCAAAAATTGGTATTTGGAGCTGCGTGAAAGCTGCCGAAAATCGATCGGCGGCGGCGGGATAGTATAGAGCCATACAATCCCGCCGCCGCCGATCGATTTTCGGCGCTTTGACGCGCTCCAAATACCAATTCTTGAGCCATTTTCGGTATATACATGGCATGTGATCATTGACGGAGCTCTCTTTTTCTCGCAACCCAATTCGCATTCTGCTATATTCCATATCTTTGACTAACTGGAGTAAAGCACTATGGCTCTCGCCAAAAGGATTTTTCTCTTTCTAGCGATCAACTTTCTCGTCGTTCTGATGGTCACTCTTGTGCTTGATCTGTTGCACGTCAAACCCTTTTTAACAGCTTATGGCCTCAATCTGCGCTCGCTTGCCATTTTCTGTTTTGTTTGGGGTATGGGAGGAGCTCTTGTCTCTCTTTCTCTTTCGCGTATCATGGCCAAGTGGCTGCTCAATGTCGAAGTGATCGATCCCCAGACAAAAGATCCTGAGCTGCGCACTCTGATTCAGAGCGTCCAGCGCCTTTCCCGCCTTGCAAACATTCCCCTGCCGCAAATTGGCGTTTATCGCTCCAATGAGGTAAATGCTTTTGCGACCGGACCAACCCGTTCGCGTGCTCTTGTCGCGGTCTCTACTGCACTTCTCTACAAGATGAAGGAAAAAGAGCTCGATGGCGTGATTGGACATGAGATTTCTCACATCGCAAATGGCGACATGGTGACAATGACCCTGCTCCAGGGCGTTGTTAACGCTTTTGTGATGTTTTTAGCGCGCGTCTTTGCCTGGCTTCTTTCGGGAATAGGACGAGGCCGCTCCAGCCAATCCTCAGGGGGCAGTTACATGAGCTATATGCTCTTTGTCTATCTTTTTGAAGTGGTCTTCATGATTCTTGGAACGCTTGTCATTGCAGCTTATTCGCGCTTTCGTGAATTTCGCGCCGATCGCGGAGGAGCTGCTGTTGCCGGAAAGGAATCGATGATCGCTGCTCTTGCTGCTCTCAAAAGTTTCCAGGAAAACAGAGATCCACGCACTGATAAACCAGCTCTTGCTGCCTTTAAGATCTCTTACACGGGGAAACGAGGGCTCTTGTCGCTCTTTGCAAGCCACCCTCCCCTGGATGAACGCATCGCGCGACTTGAGAAAAATGCATGATCTCCTTTTCTCCCCATGCACGTGTGGCTTCCGAGATCTTTGTCACACCTCAGCCTGAACAGGAAGCAGCTGTCTCCTCGCGACTTTCTCTCTCTTCTATTGTACAGGCATGCGCTCTTCCCTTTGCCTGTCTGAGGACAACTTACGCTTCCTGGAAGAGTCGGGAATTGGAAAATAGTCTGCCGCTTGAATTGATAGAGGCCAGATACATCTTAAAAAAAAGCAAAGATCCGGTCGATCATCTCGCTGCAGTGATGATTGCCCACTTTGCGTGTCTCATACCGCCCAAAAGACCACCTTCTTCTCTTTCATCTCTTTTATGCAAAAGTGATTCCTCTGTCGCAACGCCAACATATGACGAAAATCTTGTTATAACGTCTCTTATTCCTCTGCTCTGGGAAAAACTGCCTGTACAGACGCGCTACCTCCTCGCGGGCATTGAGCCCCTCACCTTTTCGAATTCTCAATCAGCGTTCGAATCCAAAAATTTGCAAAATTTCAAAAACAGATATGTAATCCCTGCGATTCAAAGCGATGATGCAAACGCCTATGCCGACTTAATCAATCGCTATCAGCAGGTGATTTCAGAAACAGAACATTCGTCCCCGACTCTCATGGGGAAAATTTACATTCTTTATCAAGATCGACATATCTACCTAGAATCCCCCACTCCGGACAATCTGAAGCATTATCAAATGAGCTTTGAGAACCTTTCTTCCGATGCTCACCATCTTTGCTCATTTACGCCGCACCACCCCTCTGCTGATTATGCCCTATGCATACTCGATCGTCTTTGGAGTGACTCTTCATGTCTAATAAGCCTTCGCGAATAGAACACGACCAGGACTTGGCTCGCCTGTGAAGAGACAGCGCCCAGGAGCGCCTCTCATCTCCTTGTCAAAAGGAATGCAACGAATTGTAACACCGAGCTCCTCTTTAACCTTTGCTTCGATAGCGGGATCCTCATTCCAGTGACAAAGAGCAAAGCCTCCCTCACCTGAGAAGAATTGAGAAAACTCTTCCAAAGAGTCAATTTCTTTTGTATTTTGCCGTCGAAAGAGAAGCGCTCTTTGGTACAGTGCTTCCTGAATCTCCTCAAGAAGAACTGGGATCTTCGCTTCGAGCTCTTCCAACGTATAGGCAAGAGGCGGTTCATCCATTCTGTCTCTGCGATGCAGAGCAAATCGCCCCGAGGCAATTTCTCTCATTCCTATCTCCAGGCGTAAAGGGATCCCCTTTTTGATCCAGGACCAATTCTTCTCCCCTCCCCTGAGATCTCTGACATCACAGGAAACCTGAAGCTTCTCCCCGGCAAAAGAGAGAGAAGAGAGCTGCTCGCATACCTTCTTCGCAAAAGAAACGACCTCCTCCTTCTTACTTGCATCATGCGCAATCGGTAGAATGACAAGATGCAGAGGCGCAATACGCGGAGGAAGAACAAGGCCATCGTCATCGCTATGTGCCATAATCAGACCGCCAACAAGGCGCGTCGTGGCGCCCCAGGAGGTTCCCCATCCAAACTCCCTCTCCCCGTGCACATTCTGAAAAGAGATTTCACAAGCGCGCGAAAAATTTTGCCCCAAAAAGTGAGAGGTAGCGCCCTGAATCGCCTTGCGATCCTGCATCATCCCCTCAATTGCATAGGTATTCACAGCCCCAGGAAAACGCTCAGATGCGCTCTTTTCCCCTGCAATAAAGGGAATCGCAAGAATGCCCTGTACAAAATCCCTGTAAACAAAAAGCATTTTCTGCGCTTCTTCTTCCGCCTCTTCTTTTGTGGCATGTACAGTGTGCCCCTCTTGCCACAGAAATTCTGTCGTGCGCAAAAACATGCGGGTGCGCATCTCCCAGCGCACTACGTTGCACCACTGATTGATCAGAAGTGGCAAATCGCGATAGGAGTCAATCCATTTGGCAAAAACGTGGCCAATAATCATTTCCGATGTGGGTCGCACAATCAGTGGCTCCTCCAGAGGCCCACCAGGAACCAGCTTTCCTTCCGGCCCCTTCTCTAAGCGGTGGTGCGTCACTACAGCGCACTCTTTGGCAAACCCCTCCACGTGCGCTGCCTCTTTTTCAAAATAGTGCAGAGGAACAAAGAGAGGAAAATAGGCATTGCTGTGCCCCGTCTCTTTGAACTTTTGATCGAGGTAGCGCTGCATCTTTTCCCAAATCGCAAAACCCCAGGGACGGATCACCATGCAACCGCGTACAGGAGAGTGATCTGCAAGCTCTGCCGCTTGTAAAACACTCTGGTACCATTCAGGATAATTTTCTTCTCGGGTAGGCTGAATTGCCCTTTTACGTTTTGACATATCGAGGAAATTCTACTCTGTGCAGAGAGCATTCTGCAAGAAAAATAGAAGATGAGTTTCAAGATTTTTACGCGCTCCCTCCAGATCGAGTAGGGACTCCAAAAGAGGAACAGTGACGCGCTCCATCCCTCCCATCACCTCCTGACGAACCCCAGGAAGCAAAAGAGGAGCAATCCAGGCAAAATCCGGAAGAGCAAGAGAGATCGTTCCCTGATGCAGATACCCCCTACGCCCCTTCCTTTGCGCCGCACCTGCGATTTTTTTTCCTTGAAAAATCACATCATAGCGCGTAGGAGCAGCCATACAAAAACGCCCGCCAGCCCCTACCTCATGCGGCGCAAGTTCGGGAAAAACGTGAGGAAAACAGGTCTCTACGGCACGGGCGACAGCGCCATTGACAAAACGATAGTTCTCAAGGACCGAAGTAGAATATTTGGGATGGGAAGCAGGTAAAAGAAAAGAGAAGGCAAGATCCCAAAGATGGAAAAGCAGCCCCCCTCCCGTAGGACGCCTGGCGAGGTCCAATCCGCTCTTTTTCAGAAGAAAAAGATCCAGCCACTCTTCAGGGCGAATAAAATAACCATAAGTAAGGGAGGGGAAGCTCCAGCGATAGAGATGAAGAATCGGCTCCCCTTCCAACCCATCCAACAGCTCCTCATCTCTTCGCATATTTTCTTCAGCAGAAGCGATCCCTGTGTCCAGCAAGGAGATAAGTTTTTTCTTGCACATCTTCCACCAAGTCCTTATGAGAAGGCTATAGTAAGCAATAGTCCCAGGACCTGTCTACTAGACCTCTTGCGTAACTGAGGTCTACTTATTCGGGTAGGCCCAAAAGAAGCAAGGTGCTACAATAGAGGGGGAGATGTTCTATGTTCGATAAATTCACTAACCGCGCCAAACAGGTGATCAAGCTTGCCAAGAAAGAAGCTCAGCGCCTGAACCACAACTACTTAGGAACAGAACACGTGTTACTTGGACTTATGAAATTAGGCCAGGGGATAGCGGTCAATGTATTGAAAAATTTGAACCTCGACTATGAAATGGTGCGCACCGAGATTGAGAAAATCGTTGGATTTGGACCTGAGATCCAAGTTTATGGCGACCCGGCGTTGACCAGCAAAGTGAAAAAAGTATTTGAATTTGCCAATGAAGAGGCGAGCACATTGAACCACAATTATGTGGGAACAGAGCACCTTCTTCTTGCCCTTTTGCGCGAGACTCAGGGCATGGCAGCTCACGTCCTTGAGAATCTCCATGTCAATCTCAAGGAGGTGCGTAACGAGGTATTAAAGGAGCTCGAGACCTTTAACCTTCAGCTGCCGCACATGGGACCAAATAATGGCGGGAATCCGCAGAGCGCCCAATCGGAGCGCGCGGGAGCACATGCGGGAGCTCATACGGAGAAAACCAATATGGCCTCTGCTGGCGGATTGGACAAGATGCCGGCTCTCAAGGCCTACGGTCACGATCTGACAGAGATGTGTCGCGAAGGAAAGATGGACCCTGTGATTGGACGTCGCGAAGAGGTGGAGCGACTGATCTTAATTCTCTGTCGCAGAAGAAAGAACAATCCCGTGCTGATTGGTGAGGCAGGCGTTGGGAAGACTGCTATTGTCGAGGGCCTTGCCCATGCGATTGTAAAGGGAGAGGTACCTGAAAATCTGCGCAGAAAAAAATTGATTTCCCTCGACCTGACTCTCATGATCGCCGGAACAAAATATCGCGGGCAATTTGAAGAGCGCATCAAGGCAGTAATGGATGAGATCAGAAAGAATGGAAACGTTCTTCTCTTCATCGACGAACTGCACACCATTGTAGGAGCAGGGGCTGCGGAAGGAGCAATCGATGCTTCCAATATTCTCAAACCTGCCCTTTCCCGCGGAGAGCTGCAGTGCATTGGCGCCACCACCTTTGATGAGTATCGCAAACACATTGAGAAGGATCCTGCTCTTGAACGGCGCTTTCAAAAGATTATCGTTCATCCTCCCACAGTTGATGAGAGCATCTCCATCCTCTCCGGACTAAAGGCAAAGTATGAGGAGCACCATAAGTGCAACTACACCCCGGGAGCGATTAAGGCGGCTGTTGTTCTCTCTGATCGCTACTTTCCAGGGCGTTCCCTTCCTGATAAAGCCATCGATATTCTCGATGAAGCGGGAGCCAAAGCGCGCGTTGCTGTCATGCATCACCCCTCGCACTTTATGACTCTTGAGACGACCATTGAAGAGGCTCGAGTTGCCAAAGAAGAGGCAATTGGCCATCAGGAATATGAAAAAGCTGCGAAGTTGCGAGATAAGGAAAAACAGCTCAAAGACCAGCTCGATCGCGCTAAGGTAGAGTGGGAAGCGCACAAAGAGGAGCATCTTCCTGTCGTCGACGAAGATGAAATCGCAGCAATCGTCGCAAAACAGACAGGTGTTCCCGTAACGCGTCTGACCGAGGGGGAGACGGAAAAAGTGTTGAAAATGGAAGAAATACTGCGCTCTCAAGTCATTGGTCAGGATGATGCGCTCGGCACAGTATGCAAGGCGATTCGAAGGAGCAGGTCGGACATCAAAGATCCGCGTCGTCCTATTGGGGCTTTCCTCTTTTTAGGCCCAACAGGCGTTGGGAAAACGCACCTTGCAAGACTTCTTGCGCAGCACATGTTTGGTGGGGAAGATGCTCTGATTCAGGTGGATATGTCCGAGTACATGGAGAAGTTCGCTGTCAGTCGCATGACTGGCTCTCCTCCCGGTTATGTGGGATATGAGGAGGGGGGACAGCTTACGGAGCAGGTAAGGCGGCGTCCCTATTCTGTCGTTCTCTTTGATGAGGTAGAAAAGGCTCATCCCGATGTGATGAACCTTCTGTTGCAGATTTTGGAGGAGGGCAAACTGACGGATGCTGTTGGGCGCAAAATTGATTTTCGCAACACAATCATCATTATGACCTCCAATTTGGGAGCAGATCTGATCCGCAAATCAACTGAGGTAGGGTTTGGGGTAAAAGAGAGCATCATCGACTACAAGACAATGCAGGAGAAGATCGAGAGCTCGGTAAAAAAACATTTTAAACCGGAATTCATTAACCGACTCGATTCTCTTGTGATCTTCCGCACCTTGACTAAAGAGGCTCTGCAGCAAGTGGTTGATATCGAATTTAGCAAGCTCAAAGCGCGTCTTGCCAAAAAGAAGATCGACGTGGTTCTTGATGAAAGCGCTCGCACTCTCCTTGTCGAAAAGGGCTATGTACCTGAAATGGGAGCAAGGCCGCTGCGTCGCGCTATTGAGCAATACCTGGAAGACCCGCTTGCAGAAAAACTGCTCGAGGCTCCCTCCATGGAAAAGAACTTTGTCATTAGCGCAAAAGAGGGGAAATTGCTCTTTGTTGAGCAGCCACTGCTCTCACCGGTGCCTTGAGTAGTTTTCGACTAAGCTCTGTTCAGAAGTGTTTGATTCAGCAGCGTTTGTCCCGCCTCACGCAATTGCCCCTGCAGGAGCAAACGCTGCTCATACAGCCGTTGTTGTGTCTGCAAAGGCTGAAGCTCCCGCTGCAATCGTTGCAGCGTCTCCTTCTCACTTTGGCTCTTTTCCTCTAATTCACTTTGCTCTTCCTTAAGGGAGGCGATCTCGCTCTCTATTTTCGCAATGTCTTCTGGGGGTCTCTTTTTGGTTTCAAGAAGAAACTTTGCCCGCTCTACCGCTCTTCTGAAATCATTGCCATTCCATGCCCTTGATATTGCCTGTACAAAACCTTGAGACGGAGCGCGCTGTTCTCTCTGTCTTTGCTCCAACTCAGCCTGCAACTCTTCTCCACTCCTGTTTTCCACTTGTTCTCTGGCATCTATTACAGCTTCTTTTGATGGAAGGCTCTTGTTAATCGCTTCTTTGCGCGCTCGACGACTCTTTTCCTCCCCCTCCAATTTCTGAATTTGATCTTTCAATGCCCGTATGCGCTCTATATCCGGAGCAGTTACGTCCCGAAGCATAGCCTCCTGCTCTGCAAGAACAGCGACTCGCGTCAGCGGATCCGTAACTCCCCTCCTCCCCGGCACTACCGTTGCACCAGGAAGTATGGGAACAGCCACTGCTATCGGAGGAGGAGTAGCTGGCCGCACTCTATTAAGCAAACAAGTCTCCCCGTAAGAAGTGCGATTGTCACTATGTCCACTTCCTTCCGAACGTCTATTATTTGTCTCTTGACAGGTGCTGGGTCTTGGTGTGCTTCTTTGAGAAGACTCTTGCGGAGGTGGATCTTGCGGCTTGCTGTAATGCCAATACCCGATGCCGCCTGCGATCATTATGCCCAGAGAAAAAAGAAACGCCCCTATCACAATTGCAGGAGACGCCGTAAACAAAAAAGCAGTATAGAGGGTCAATGCAAGGCCGATGATGCCTATAGCTGCAAAAATTTTTCTTGCAAGATTGTTCGTTCGAACGGTCGCGGAAGAAGCATCCTCTCCCTGCCGAGCCGAAGAAAAACTATTTATCGCACTTAAAATTCCACTGCTTACTGTATTCAATTCAAGTCTCCATTATTTGATATTATTATATAATGGAGCCGCGTTTTTTCATAAGGAATCCGAAAATCGACAAAACCTCAGTTATGCAAGAGGTCTATTGAGACCACCTTCCCAAATCTTGATATATTCGAGTAGCTCTTTTTTCCCCGGCTGTTTTTTCAGGAATGAGAGATTGTCAGACCTGGAGGCAAGGTGTGCCAGTTTGGCAAGAAGGTGAAGATGGCGGCGATCATCGCAGGCAAAGAGAAAAAAGAGCGTATGAACCGGCTTTCCATCAAAGGCTCCGTAATCGATGGGCTTTGCAGGAAAAACGACAGTAACCACATCAAAGGACTCCTGGAGAAGAAAGTCGCGTGTGTGCGGAACACCAATGCCGTGCGATAAGGCTGTCGGCATCAATCTCTCCCGATCCAAAAGAAGTTCTGTCATCACCTCTGCGTCAAGATGGAGGTGTGAAGCAATGCGTTTCATCGCAGAGCGAATAAGGGCCTCTTTTGTATCTCCTTCGACATCTGCAAAGACTCCCCCCTTATGAATGGCCCGAAAAAGCCCGAACTGTTGCGAACCGAGATGTTGCTCCCGCTCTTCAGCAGCAAAGGGCTCAAACTCGCCCTCTTTTCTGGAACTGAGAACCCAGTTTTCAATCTCACTGCGATTGAAGCGATACTGCTGGCTCAATCGGTAATAGGGAATCTTACTCTCTGCGATCCAGCGCCGAATAGTTGTTTCCGACACATCAAGAAGCTGAGCGACATCTCTGAGTTTAAGATCCATGGCCTACCTCGGTTCCCAGATATAGCAAAAGACAAATTACGCGCCTAGCAGAAAAATCAACAGAAAAACTTTTGGAGGTCTAATACCCGGAAAAGAGCTCAAGCACCTGATCGACATGTGTCGCTTTGAGAAGAGCTTTACGCACTTCAATATTTTTGACAGCCGACGTGAGTTGAGAAAGAAGCTGCAGGTAGTCTGATTGACGATCCTCCGGGCCTCCAATCAAAAAGATCAGACGGACAGGCGAAAGATCGATCGACTCCCACTCAATCCCCTTCTGGCGTTGAATACCTATAGCAATAGAAAATTGCGTGCAGCTCTTGATCTTGGCATGAGGAATTGCTACTCCCACGCCAATCCCTGTAGAGACAAGTTTTTCTCGATAAAAAACAGCCGCGCGAAACGCCTCTTTACTCGGCAAACGCCCCGTAGCATCGAAGCAGTTGACAAGAGCATCGATCGCCTCTTCCCTTGTCTCAACATCGAGAAAAAGAATCATGTTAGGATCCAGACAGGGGAAAACCTTTGTTCCCTTTTTTCTGTCTGACGAGTTCAACCTCTTAATGTGCGCCAGTATGGCCAAAGCCGCTCTCCCCTCTCTCAGTTACCGACAATGCCTCTCCGATAAGCAGAAAATCTGCCTGCACTACAGGAGCAAGCACCAATTGAGCAATTCTCATCCCAGGCTCCACCACAAAGTTTTTTTTTCCGTGGTTGATCAGAATCACACAGATTTCTCCTCGGAAATCTGCATCGATTGTCCCAGGTGTATTCAACACAGTCAGCTGATCCCTCACCGCAAAACCGCTGCGCGGTCGCACTTGTAACTCATACCCGTCGGGCACTTCACAACGCACGCCAGTTGGAATCAGAGCTGAAGCCCCAGGGGCAATCTCTACAGGGGCCGTAAGATGAGCTTTAAGATCTGCACCGCTTGCTCCCAGAGTCGCATAGCGAGGCAAAAGCTCTTCGTTGGAAATTTGAATTGGTACCGGAATACGTTTCATAAGACCTCTAGATAAGGGCTTCTTCACTTTGACCACTTCTCAAAGGAGTGGGTTCTCGGTATACTCCCAAAGCAGTTTTTTCGGCAAGCTGATCTTTGGAGTTAAAAAAATCGAAGAAAAAAGCAAGACGACTGCGCAAGTCGGAGCGCTTGATGATCCCATCGATCATCCCTCTTTCTAAAAGAAATTCTGATTTTTGAGCATTGGGAGGTAATTTCTGCCCAATCGTCTGCTCAACCACACGCGGCCCTGCAAAGGCAATCAGCGCATCGGGCTCTGCAAAAATGAGATCGCCCAGAGTAGCAAAAGAGGCAGTCACCCCTCCTGTGGTCGGATTTGTCAAAAGAGAAATATAGGGAATATGCGCCTCATGCAGCTTGGCAAGCGCCGCAGCCGTTTTGGCCATCTGCATCAAAGAAAGAGTAGACTCCTGCATGCGCGCCCCTCCAGAGGCAGAGACAAGAAGAAGCGGCAGCCTCAGGCGCAGCGCCTCTTCGATCAACAACGTTAAACGCTCCCCCACCACAGAACCCATCGACCCCCCCATAAAGGAGAAATCGAGCACCCCCAAGGCAATTTTATGCCCCTCCAATTCACAGATACCTACAGCTACCGCTTCAGTTCGCCCCGTTTTCCCGGTCGCATCTCGCAAACGCTTCTCGTAACTCTCCGTATCAAAAAAAGAGAGCTCATCCACCGGTCTTACATTGGTAAATAATTCCTGAAAAGTCCCAGGATCAGAAAGAAGCTCTATCCTCTTCTCCAGGGAGAGTCGATAATGGTGTTGACACTTGGGGCAACAGTTAAGATTTTGCTGCAGCTCATTTGCATGAATAAGCTCAGAGCAACCGGAACATTGAATCCACCCACTAAAACTATCTTTTTTCGTGGTTTGAACTTTAATTTTTGGTCCACTACGGGAGAAAAAACCCATCTTGCTACTCTCTTTGGTGGGGCACTATAGCACCCTCCCTCCCAGGAATCAACCCCCGCCCGGCGGAGGTGGATCGATACCTCCCGGATGGAAGGGGTGACATTTCAAAAGGCGGCGCACGGTTAAAAAAAGTCCTTTCATCGCGCCATGCCTGGTAATAGCCTCATGTGCGTACTCGGAACAGCTGGGAATAAAGCGACAGCAGGACCCCAAAAAAGGACTGAGAGCACACTGGTAGAGGCGGATAGCGAAGAGAAAAATTTTGCGCATCGACTTTTTTTTGCCATTTGTAGTATGCTGGGATCTCCTATTTTTTTGCATATTCAATCCTAAGCGAAGGTGGCGGAATTGGCAGACGCACTACCTTGAGGTGGTAGCGGGTTTACTCTCGTGGGGGTTCGAGTCCCCCCTTTCGCAATCTGAATACGAACCTATCCTTTGCACCGATAGCTCAATGGATAGAGCACTTGGCTTCGGACCAAGCGGTTAGGGGTTCGAGTCCCTTTCGGTGCGATCCTGCTGGCATCTATTCTGGAAGAAACGATCGATCTTCTCTTCCAGTTCACGAGAAAGACAAAAAGAACTCATTTGGGAAAAGGTAGAGACAGCGCCGAGCATGATCACCTGCTCCCACTCTTCTACAGTGAAAAGCTCTGCGGGACGCATTTCCGCAGAAAAAAGTCCTTCATGCACAAGCAGTTTAATCTGGAAGCTCCCTGTAAGCGATGGCAGATGTTGGGAGAGGTCCTCCATTTTCTGAAAATAGCGCAAGAGCAGTTTGTAGAGTGCGGGAGCGCTTTTCCCGGGGAACTGCGAGCGGAGAAGATTCCTTGCTATTTTCCCCGCGCTCATGAGCAGGGCGTAAGAGCTGCGCAAAGGAAGAAAGAGATCATGAAGAGTGACATCGACGAGATGGAAGAGATCTCCCCTCCCCGGCCTGATCACCCACTCCCCATGACAAAAAGGACCACAATTGGGTAGCCCCCTTTTCCTGAAACAGGAAACAAGACCATGGTTAAGCGTAAAAATCTTAAGGATTGTCCCCTTTTCCAGATAGGCAATCTCTTGCAAACAGACCCCCTCTGTACTCTCTTCTGCCATTGAACCTATCCCAGTAATAGACCTCTTGCGTAACTGAGGTTCTGTCGATTTTCGGGTTCTTCAGTAGATACTACAGGGTTGATCAAAACAAAGTCGAGGAGGAAAGGGCTTGGCACGCGGAAGAAAAGGTGATAGAGTGAAAAAAAAGAGCAAACAGGTCCAGGAGTCTGATGGATAAGAAAGAATTTGCAAAAGAAGGATATACAATCTATATCGTTGGAAAACATCTGGAAATTACAGATGCAATCCGCACCTACGTCTCTAAAAAATTGGAGAAAGCCGAACAACTCTGCAAAGAGATCATCGATGTAACCGTAACCCTTGACACACAGAAACTTGAAACAGATTGCTCCATCCTGATGAATTGCGCCCACTACCATATTAAGGTACATGCAAATACTGATAACCTCTACGCGGCCATCGACAAAGCCTCCGATCGCCTCCTGCAGCTGATCCGCAGATACAAAGGGAAGCTTCAATCCCATCGCGCAAAGAGCAGATCCGCTGTCGATATCCACGTCAACATCATTCAACCTCTTCGAGATACGCTCCAGGCAATCAATGATGAAATCGCAGCGGAAACGGCAAAAGAACAGGAAGATCTTTGGAAAGTGCATCCTGTCGTTGCCCGAGAAACCATGCAGCTCAAAATATTAACACAAGATGAAGCCGTCATGAAGATGGAGATCACAGGAGAGCCCTTCCTCATCTATCGCTCTGAAGAAGATCAGAAGATGAAGCTGATCTACCGTAGAGGAGATGAAAACTATGGGCTCGTACAGGTTCAGTGATCCCATACGCGGCAAGGCGGTCTCAGCGACAAAAGAGGAAGAGGTCAGGCAAAAACT
>JAGWKO010000052.1 GCA_028873295.1 Verrucomicrobiota bacterium | reverse complement strand
GCATGATACGCATGATAAATTTATCATGCGTATCATGCACATCCTTCCCATCATGTTTTCTTTCTGAGATCAAAGGCCAGTTGTCAACTTTTCATCTTGTTTGGGTATATACCTAATGACAAAAAAAAAATAACTTCCCATAGTCCGAACTCATGAGAATTGTACATGTGACAACGGAATTTGCTCCTCTCGCAAAGGCGGGAGGACTTGGGGAGGTGATCCTGGGACTTGCCCGTGAATTCTTGCGCATCGGGGAGGAGATCGAGGTCATTATTCCAAAGTATGACTTCCTCGACACAAGACAACTTGAGCATCTCAACATGGAGATCCCCGATTTCAAATGTTGGGAAAAGGGAAGTTTGCAACCCAATGCTGTCTGGTCCGCAAAGTGGGAAAAGATCCCTCTAAAGCTCATCGACTCGCGCCATCCTTCAGGGTACTTCCATCGTGGAAAAATCTATGGCTGCCAAGATGACATTGCGCGTTTTCTCTATTTTTGCAGAGCCGTCGCTGAGTATTTGAAAATTCGCGGCGGGCACATCGACATCTTGCACTTACACGACTGGCATGTAGCTGCCGTTGCTCTTTTTGCAAGGGATCTTTTTAAACTCCCGATCGGTGCGATTCTTCTCACAATTCACAATGCAGACTATCAGGGGCGATGTGCGCATTGGGATCTGGATGCTGTTGGCCTCGACGGAAGAAAATACCTCTCCCCAAAACTCTTGCAGGATGATCAATTTCCGGAAGCGCTGAATCTTCTCAAAGGGGGGATTCTTTTTTCAGACAGGATCACAACTGTCTCTCCTACCTATGCCCAGGAACTTTTGACAGGAAAAGAAACCAGATCGCTCCAACCCACCCTTCAAAAAGTAAAAAAGAGCTTCAGCGGCATCTTAAACGGCATCGACCTCGATGTCTGGGATTCCGGATTCTCTTCTTTAGATATGGATGACATACTGGATCTTAAGAAAAAAGAGCAAGAGAAGCTCATAAAAGAACACAACCTCTCTTCTCAAAAAGGACCCTGGGTAGGGGCCATCACACGACTTGCAGCCCAAAAAGGACCGGAACTTTTAGAGGCCGCTCTGCACAAAACGATAGAACTCGGAGGGACCTTTATTCTTCTTGCCTCTCCGGCCTCAGAGGATTTGCGCCTGCATTTTGAAGCACTTGAGAAACGTTATGCAAGAAGCGATCAGGTTCTTCTGCTCCTTCACTATGACGAGGAGCTTGCTCATCGCCTTTACCGGGCGCTCCATTTTCTTGTCCTTCCCTCGCGCTACGAACCTTGCGGTCTTGCACAGATGATCGCCATGCGCCATGCCACCCTGCCCATCGCACGCGCAACTGGCGGTCATAAAGACACCATTCGCCATGGAGAAACAGGATTTCTCTTTCCCGATTACACTCGCTCTTCGATGGAAGGAGCGCTAACAGAGGCCTTTTCTCTTTTTCGCAAACATCCCAAAGAGATATCCAGAATGATCGGTCAGGGACTCGCTATCGATTGGAGCTGGAAGATCCCTGCACAAAACTACTTGCAACTCTACAAAAGCATGCCTTCGGGAAGCATTTTGAAAAACTGAGCTTTCATTTTACTTACAGTATATACATCACCCGAAACTACCTCATCTTCAGCTGCAACGTTCCACAAAGATTCCGCTGGAGATTCCGATGAAAAAGATTCTTCAAGAGGAGGCGGAGGAGGGGGCGTCTCATCGCATTGTTGCGGACTACGGTATGTCAAAAGCAGCAGCCTATCAAGCCAGCCTCCCAACTTGCCATACAAATCATCAACAACCTGTAAATACATCTTTTCTGTAGAAATGGAGGCACTCACAAGGTCGCTTTCTTCCGATTTTACACCACCGTTAGCTTTCAAATACTCCTTCAAATCGAATTTACACTCTTTCAACTCGTCCTTTAGCTCTTTCCTGAACTTGTTAAATCGAAAGACTTCGCTGGTTTCCGACAAACCATCGGAAGAAAATTGAGAAGCGGTACCCTCCAGCAAATTTTCTCTCATAGAAAAAATATTATAAATACAAAAATCGATTTCATCCAGGCGCCCTTCAATTCCATTATAATCAAATGGCTTTGAGTCACATGCAGAAACAAGATTGCGCACTTTTTCCAACAACTCAAAAACAGCAGGGCCAAGATTTTTTCGGGCCTCTTTACAAACGCGCAAAGTCATATTGCGCAAGAAATAGATACGCTCTACCTCTGCGACCAACTCCTCTTGAGGTAAATTTGCAGAATGGGCATTGAGGATCTCTTCTGTCTTTAACAAGACTTCGGTTAAAAAATGAAGAGCGGTGGGATTCTTTTCAAGAAGGAGAGATCTATAGAGCACAGGAGAGCTTTCTGTTTCATGCTTCCTAGCAAGATCATGTAACTCCCTGAGTACTATCCTAATCTCTCTTTTTACCGGAGGGCTCTCTACCTCTACGGGGGAAGAAAAAAGAGTGGACGCATGATTTGAAACGGGAGAGAGGATATCGGAAATCGGAGCAGTTGCATTTGATAGAACAGAAACAGCCGCTGCGCCAACTTTCCCTGCCTCAACTACCTTTTCAACCTCTTTTTGATCAAACACCGCCTGAACAATCTCTGGAGAGATCATTCCACCCGTTTCAAAGAGGGCTATGTGAGCAACCGCCGCATCTACAGTTGGATGATCCTCCTCGTCTAACATCGGGTGGATTGCTCTCTCCCCTAACCTGCCAAAGGGACTCCCCAGAGCTCTGTTAATGAAAGAAGCGCCATTCCGACAATAATCGACAAAAGATTTTGTTTCTGAACTATTCATAAATATCCTCCGGCATCCTTCCTTCCAGAACCTCAAGAAGTTGATCCTTTATTTCGTTTTTACTCTCCTGGGATGAAGCCATTTCCAAATCATTTATTTTCAATGCCCTCTCTATAAGGTAACTCAGACGATAAAGCCATCTTTCCGATTGACCGTACAAATCATGGATAACCCCTACATACATCTTTTTTACTTCAGAAAAGTTACCATTTGTTTCCTTATTTGAAGCATTCAATTGAAGAGCGTTCTCTACCGAATCTCCATCAAGCAATCGGGCCCGCATTCTGATTAACTCATCGACACGGGCATAAATCTCATACAAAACCGCCCTGTTCTCATCATCCCCTCTTTGATCCCATAGAGACAAAAACTTATGAATCTCCCTCACTACTTTCTGCATAGGGGGACCCATAACTCCCTGCATTTCTCTACAAACCCGCCCAGCTGTCTTTTGCAGAAGAGAGAGACGCTCCCACTCGGCTCTCAGCTCTTCCTGGGACCCATCTCCTGTTTTGAGAAATTCTTCCACCCTAGATAAGACTTCGGTTAAAAACCGAAGGGGGGCGCGCCTTTTTTTAAGGAAAAGAGATTGATAAAGCAAAGGACTGG
Organism: Verrucomicrobiota bacterium; assembly: GCA_028873295.1. Taxonomy (GTDB): domain Bacteria; phylum Chlamydiota; class Chlamydiia; order Chlamydiales; family SM23-39; genus JAGWKO01. Next base: position 6,821 of record JAGWKO010000052.1, on the reverse strand, counting down.
TTTGAGATCTGTGCTGCAAAGCAAGGGCATTGAGCTCTGCGGACACCTTCCCTCTGATATTGAGTGGTTCTACCCGAGCATCCGAGCCAGCTTCAGCTACACATATATCAACTGGAGAAGAAAGTTCACTGACTGAAACTGGAGAAAGAAGATCATCGGCTGGGACTGTCGAAGTTGAGAGGATAGGGGTGATCGCCTTTGTAATTTTTCCTGTCTCAACATACACGTCCATATCGGGAGAAAAAACAGCAACCCTTTCTCCACAAATCTCTGGCGGAGAAGATGGGAGCGAAGTAATCTGGGGAAGAGCCACAGATAAGATCTCTTCATCTTCCATCGGAAGGATTTTCCGCTCTCCCAATCTGCCGGCAAGACGCCCCAATGTCCTGTCAACAAAAGAGGCCCCATCGCGACAACAACTAATAATAAAATCAGTTAATGTATTCATAAATGCTTTCGTTAAATAAATTGCTTTATGACTATATATTATCATTTATTATTATTTAAATCAAATTAAATAAATAAATTCGGAAGAAAGTGGTTCTGTGATCTATAGTCTGTTGATTATAAGGTTGTTATAGGCTGATTGGAGGGGTGAAATTCTTTTCAATCCTCTCATAAAAAAACTCTAAGCCATTAATAATCTGAGTGGTCATAAATTCCGACGAAGACGTTTCCCACTTCATCGTTGCAGCGTTTGCTTCGTGACATATCTTGGACACTTCTGTAAACCCATAAACAGCAGCGCTTCCCTCTAATTTATGTAAAACAAAACGAAATGCCTTTAGCTCCTCTATCCCCTGTTTTTCCTTATAGTTATTGATCAGCTGGCGCAAGAGAGCGAGCTTCTCGGGAATAGAAGCATAGTAAGAAGCAAGCAGCTCTTTTGGGATCTCTCCATCCATAATTTCCTGTATACAGAAAAAAAATTCCTGGTACACATCAAAAAATGCGCATTGTAATTACAGGGGGGGCTGGGTTCATTGGCTCTTCTCTTGCAAAATTTCATCTGGAAAGAGGTGACTCTGTCATCGCATTTGACAGTCTCATCAGCGGAGGGAAGCAATCGCTTGCCACCATCAGCGAGCACCCTCATTTTTGCCTGGTGGAACAGGATATTTGCAGGCCAACTCCTGAGCTGCGGGAAGCGATTGCCTCGGCAGATCGCGTCTATCACATGGCGGCTATTCTCGGGCAGCACGTGGTTCTTCGCGATCCAATAGGAACTCTTAGTCAAAACATCGCCAGTTGTGAAACAGTGCTGCGCATCATGGATGAAGAAAAGAGCAAAGCAAGACTTGCGATCGCCTCATCCTCTGCCGTCTATTTCGGAGAGCTCTTTGCAACAGAAGAGGCTCTTCTAACAATTCCTTCTGGAGAGTGGAAACAGCAGCCCTACAGACTCAGTAAAATCATCAATGAGGTCATGGCGCTCTCCTATGTCCATGAAAAGGGCATCTTTTGCGTCATCCCCCGTCTCTCCAATATCACTGGCATCGGACAAAACACTCCAAAAGGCATTATTATGCCTCACTGGATTAAGAAGGCGATCAAAGGAGAGCCCCTACAGGTTTATGGGACTGGGCAGCAGCTGCGCACCTTTTGTAATGTTCGGGATATTGTCCAAGGCCTCCATCTTCTCCTTGAAACGGATCGGGCCAATGGAGAAATCGTCAATCTCGGAAGTGAAGAGGAGATTTCGTTAATCGATCTTGCAAGAAAGATCAAAGCGCTCTGTAACAGTCACAGCCGCATCGAATTAATCCCCTATAAACAGGCCTACGGAATAGAGTACACAGAGATCATGCGCGCGCGTCCCAACCTTGCCAAGCTCGAAAAACTCACTGGATTTCGCCCTGCGGTCAAACTCGAGGAAACTCTGAAGGAGATGGTTGACTCCTATGCCCTTTAAAGAATATCAGACCTCCATCAAACCAAAGCTTGAAGCACTGCGCAAAGAGATTGCGCTCTTAAAAAAGGAGCCCTCTCTTCACCGCCTGGAAGTTCTGCACAATGAGATAAGAAGGATCGGCGCGGGTGCTGCGCTCTATGGAGATGACGAGGCAGCAAAACTTGCCCATCAACTCGAACTGGAGTTCATCGGGAGAGTCAGAAATTTTCAGAAAGAAGCGCTCTCTGCGCAAGAACAAGAGAAAATCGAAAACCTTTTCTTAAAAATAGAAGAACGGCTATTAGAAAAAGAAGAGAGTAGTATGGCGCCTGCAAAAAGAACAATTGTCCTTGTCGATGATGATGAAGACCTTCTCAAACTTCTGGCATTCGAGTTTCACAATCTTGGATTTGAGGTAAAGAGCTTTGTTACAGGAACAACTGCCCTCGCATTCCTCTCTCAAGATGAAAACCTGAAAAATGTGCCGCTGGTCATCCTTGATCGCATCCTCCCCGACATGGACGGCCTTGAAATTCTAAAAGGGCTGAAGAGCAATTCTCATATGAAAGTCCCAGTCTTAATTCTCTCCGTTCTCTCTGGCGAGGAGAATATCATGTCGGGGCTGCAGCTCGGCGCAGTGGATTATATCACAAAACCCTTCAGCGTCTTTCTTCTGCTGCAAAAGGCAATGAACCTGATGGCGGCGCATTAGACCTCTTTCGCAACCATATAAACACCATGAACTTGTTGCGAAGATCTCGACTTTGCAACTTTTGAGGTAAAAGTTCAGCCCCCTACATCTTCGATCGTAGACAGGCCTTTATAATCGGGGTCTGAACTTTTACCTTGTTTCGGTATACCTTCTCCGCACAACGTTGGAAATGAAAATGTGGTAGGTGAAGCGGCGTAAAAATTGCAAAAAGAGTAGCGCTCCCACCAAAAAAGTAACGATCATCGCCAGGCAAAAACCAACTCCGTACCAAGGAACCCCCCATCCCCTGAAAATCAAAGTGAACACTATATTCGCTCCCAACATGATAACAGTGATAACCATCATTCTCCTATCATTGTCAAAATAGGAGAAGAGGATCACGACAAAAAGATTGAGAACGGTGAAAAAGGCGCCCAGAAGACCAAATCGAAAGATACTGAGTTCCAAGAAATTGAAATTCGCCCATTCAAAGATCTTTGGCGCCGTCAGAATGAGAAGCAGCGTCACGCTTCCCTGAATCACCAGCAGCGTTCGGCCATTCTGTCTGATTTTTTCACAAATCTCCTCTGCGATGTCATTCAGCACTTGTAGAGGAGCATTCTTTTCCACACTCTCAATATATTGAATGTAGGATTCATAGAAATTGGTCTCCAGACTGTAAATAAAATAAGCGGCGGCAGGAATGATGCTGAGATAGGAAAGAAACATCCCACCATCATAAGCAGGGTAGGTCACTAGATGATTGTGATGCAAAACAGCCTCTTTTGCGCCCCACATAATGATCTTATCAATCCACATTCCCGCGTTCAGGAACATCCCACTCCAAAACAACCCCTTGTAATAGCGAAAATAGAAGCCAAAATCCTTTGGTTTCTGGAACGCATACGGGTATTCGGCAAAAATATTGCCCTTCAACACTGCAAGCAGCAAAGTGAGCCCAATCGACATCCCTGCGAGCATCCCCGCACATCCATACTCCTGTCCCAGAATCACCGTCAAAATAACAGTCACCACCATTCCAGCGATCCAGGACCAACTGATCGCCTTAAAATTCCGGATACACCCCAGATAAAGCATCGCAAGCCAGATCTCCGACAGCAAGACAAACTGCACAATACTGAAGAAAACGCTCGCCCTATCCATCTCCGTATAAAAACTGTAAAATCCAGTACTGAGCAAAACAGCAGGAATCAGCAAAAAGGCCATACTCACCAAAAAGATCCCCGGCACCGGCAGAGGATCCCTTCGATAAAGGCAGTCCGACACATAACGCGCTGTCAGCGAGTAGAGTCCCCCGGACAGAATAAAGGAAAAAAAGAAGTTGTAGACCAGAACAGCCTCAAAATCCTGAATCTCCGAAGCATCGACAACCTCCTGTGCAAACACATAGATGCAGGTCATCGCGACCACGATCATGATCCAGGGACCCACCGCCGCAATCGCCGAATGCACAAAGGCCCGCAAAATCCCACTAAAATTATCCTGCGCCGCAAGCTTGCGCAGAGCAAACCCAATACCCGCCATCTACACCCACTTTTGGGGCGTTGCCCCAAACCCCGCCAAAGGGGCCAGCCCCTTTGGAATCCCCTTTGTTTTATTTTTTTATTTCCTCTGCAGCCTCCGGCTGCAGAGGAAATAAAAAAAGAAAAAAAAGGATTCTAAAGGACTTGTCCTTTAGCGGGGTTTGGGGTAGCGCCCCAAGGATGAGTGTAGAGAGAGTGGTAAGCAGATTGTTCCTCTTGAAGTTTGTAGTAGGTTTGGATACGTGTTGCGATGGTTTGGCTGCACTGCTCGTAGAAGGGGTGGTCTTCGAGGAGGCGGAGGATAGCTTGGACTGTGGCATCGGGGGAGACGAGTGGAGTGACGATGCCTCCGGCGCCAAGTGGTGGGGTTTCGCCCTCTTTTCCCAAGATGATTTCGGAGGCGGCGCCGACGTTGGTGGCGATGGCTGGGATACCCATGGCTCCTGCCTCCAGCTGGATGAGGGGCTGCACTTCGCTGATACTTGTCAGGACGAGAAGGTCGATTTCCGGGAAGTAGGCTTTGAGGTCAACGGATCCGGAGAAGACGAGCTTGTCTTGCATCTGCAGGGAGTCGATGAGCGCCTTGCATTCTTGGACATAGTCGGGATCTTCGGTCGTTGGGCCGAGGAGGAGGAACCGAACATTTTGGATTTTTTGAGAGACGATGTGACAGGCGCGAATGTAGGTTTTGATATCTTTGATGGGTACGATACGGCCAATGAACGCGATAGTGGGGGGGTGGGGCTTTCTCTTTTGGATCAGGGGCGTATATTCCGCGGGGTTGATCCCGTGGAGAATCGTTCGCAGTTTGTGAGGAGATGCGCCCTGCTGGAGCTGGATCGATTGCGTCCCCTGAAACGTGGAGAGGATCTGGTCGCAACTTTGATAACAGGCGTGGGCCATCGAGTAGAACGCGTTGATCCAGAGATCGCGAAGGTTATTTTTTTTACCTTCGATGTCAAGATCAAGAGAGCTGAGGTCACTCATCCATTCCGACATGGCGATTTCGATTCTGCGCTCGTTTGTGTAGACGCCATGCTCTGTGATGAGGCAGGGAACCCCCTTTTCCACTTTGGCGCGATAGAGGAGAAAGCCTGCATAGCCGGTACATACTGAGTGGAACAGTTTTGCGTCGGGCAGCTCCGGGAGCATCAGAGAAAAAAGGCTTCGGCTCAAGGTAAAGATGGTGGCAAAGGAAGCTTTAAAGGGCCCGGAAGGAATCACCTCGCGATAGAAGCAAAGAAAAAAATCCCACGCTTCCCGTGATTCAGAAAGGATCCTTTTCCCGAGTAGAGAGCGATGCTTTGCAACGAGTTCCAAAAGAGGTGCAAAAGAGCTGAACGATTTGGACTCGGTCATCCCTTGGAATACTCTAAGCGACTCCTCCCAAAAACCCTTTGGCGTGCGCCATGAGGGAGCCCCTTCTGGAAGATCCTGGACGATCAGATAACTGTGCCCCACCACATTGTCAGGGAAAGGACGCGGAGAGGAGAGATCAGGGCGGGGAGGAACAAGAGAGAGAATGTGAAAACTGGTCTCTTTCTGCTCGCGGATCAGCTCCTCTGTCCATCTTGTCACACCGCCCGGATAATAGGGATAGGACCCCTCTGTGATCAGACAAACATCCGCAGTTGTCTTTTTTATCTCCAACGGCTTATCTCCTCGTAACGCTGAAGCCTATAGAGCGCTTCAAGATGCCATGACTGCAGAATCGTAGGAAAGTTTCCCACATATTTTCGATATTCTTCGAGCAAAGAGAGAAAATCGCTCATACGGTCCAAATGGTGCAAAAGGCGCAAAACGGCAAAAAGAACAGGGATATTTCCAGGATTGCTCTTCAAATACTCCTGATAGTAGTAGAGAGCAGACTCCTCAGTCTCGCGAATTCTCTGCCGGTTGGGCAACCCGAGCCTTGAAAAGTGATCGTAATGCTCTGCCAATTTCAAAGAAAGAGAAGAGTCGGGAGAAGCGTGTAAAAGTTCTGCCAACTTCCTTTCAAACTGCCGCTCAATCTCCTGAACTACCGCCGCTGATGCAACGCGAACCGAATTAGACCGGTCTTTCAACCCCTTTTCCAGGATAGGCCCATACTCTGGATGATACTCCTTGACAATGAGATCAAAGAGAGCAAGTTTTTGATACTCGGTGCCAAATTGAATAATATCAAAAAAAGAGGAGAGCTCATGTGGCTGCGCATAATCATCCCATTTCGATCGCACGCGCACAAAGAGCTGACTGAATGCGGTGGGCTTTTTGAGAGGAAAGAGCTCTGCAAACCAGACATCCATGGGAACTGCAAACTGAAGGACAAAGAGATAGATCCCTGCAAACAGAAGGAAACCAAGAGAGCCAAGAGGCCCTGCAGCAAGCACGGAGAGAAAGAGCAGGAAGAGAAATCTGCAATCGCTTTTTTGCAGATAGGCCAGGTAGGAAAGAGCAAGAGAAGCAAAAAGAGCCACGCCATGCAAAAGAAAGAGAAGCGCAGTGGGAATCACTCCATGAAAGTAGGCGAGCAGAAGAAAAACTTCATAAACGGACAAGAGAAAAGCGATGAAAACGGAAAACTGTAAGTTCATGTTTCCTTATACCCAAAATGGTTCAAGAGTTGACAACTGGCCTTTGGTCTCAGGAAGAAAACATGATGGGAAGGATGTGCATGATACGCATGATAAATTTATCATGCGTATCATGCACA
>JAGWKO010000051.1 GCA_028873295.1 Verrucomicrobiota bacterium | reverse complement strand
ACGATGGGCTTGGCGTGTTTTGCCTAGTGGGGTGGTAACACTTCCGCAGGGGCAAAACCGTGAAGAGATTCACAGCGCCAGGAAATTAAATCGGGAGCGTGGTAGCCTCCGATCAAAAGTTGGTCATTTGATCATATAAGATCAAGTTTGATCAAGTTTTGAAGAGCGGTTGTTGCAGCATTTAAGTGAGCTTGCCGATCCAAAATTTGACGATATCGGGCTTGGATTGGAAGAAGAGCGGTTGCCAAAACGCATTCGCATTACAAGGAAATCATGAGAAAAAATGTCCTGGTTTATGTGGGTTTGGAGGGCGTTTCCATTCGAGTGGGGACCCTTTGGGCTCATGAACGCGCTGGCAAGGAGAGTTTTTCTTTTGAGTATGAAAAAGAGTGGTTGCGGCACCCAAAGCGCTTTTCTTTGGATCCTGCTCTTCAATTAGTGGAAGGTCCCTTTCACGCCTCTGCAGACAAGCCGCTCTTTGGTGCTATTGAAGACTCTGCGCCAGACCGATGGGGTTGAAAAAAGCCGAGATCGACCGGATGGCTTCAGCATTTGAGTAGGTCTTATGAACCGCGCTTCAAAAAAGGAATCTTTTTGAAATCATCTGCGACAATGGTCCTTGGAAAAACCGTCCGCGCCTCGCGTCCCAGCTCCTCCGGATCGGGATAGCGGGCGGAAAAGTGCGTGAGAACGAGTGTTTCGACGCCGCTTTGCAGTGCGATTTCCGCAGCCTGCTTTGCAGTCATATGCTGGTACTCTTCAGCAAGCGCGCGATCCCTCTCAAGATAGGTGCTCTCGGAAAGAAGGAGCGTGGCATCTTTGGCAAGGGCAAAAGCGCCAGGGCAGGGACGCGTGTCGACGACATAGGAGAAAATGTCTCCAGGGCGCCGATGACTTACCTCTTCCAGAGTAACGCGGCGCCCATCGACAAGAAGGAAGCCCTCTTCCTGGAGCAGGCGGACATTGGGGCCGCTAACTCCCGAACGATCGAGCGCCTCTTTATGGAAGCAGAGCTGGTCAGGTTCCTTGATCCTCCAGCCGATATTTTCAACGCCATGATCGAGAAAGGCCGCTTCAATGCGAAAAGGCCCCTCATCTTCTACAACGCCCTCTTTAGCTACAGGATGCTCTATAACGCGGATATTCTCGCGATAGATGCAGCCATAGCGCAGACGGTCAAAGTAGCGCTTCCCGCTGGCGGGATAATAGCAGTGAATGGGGTGGGATACCTTGTCAAGGTTGAGGCGCATCAGCATCGAGCCAAGCCCAAGACAATGATCGCCATGAAAATGGCTGATAAAAATGCGCGTCACCGTCGGAGGCGCAATGTTTGCAAAAATAAATTGCCTCTGTGTCCCCTCGCCAGGATCAAAAAGAAGCCCCTCGTTGTTCCAGCGCAAAAGATAGGCTCCCTGATTGCGAAAGCGCGTCGGCTGTTGGCTGGAACAGCCAAGGATCGTGAGATCGCGCACGCTCATGCAGGGCTTACATCCTTTATGCGAACGCCATCTGCTTCAAAAGAGATGATGCGCGTTGCGAAGGTGTCGATGAGCTCGCGGTCGTGAGTTGCTACAATCGCTGTCCCCTTGAACTCCTCAAGTCCCCACGCAAGCGCCGAGACTGCTTCGAGATCGAGGTGGTTGTTGGGCTCGTCCAGAATGAGAAGATTGGGCGATGTGAGCATCAGCCCGCCTAAAATCAGACGCGCCTTCTCGCCGCCAGAAAGAGCAGAGATCTCTTTGAAGGCGTCATCTCCACTAAAGAGGAGTTTCCCAAGGATCGAGCGCACATCCTGATCGTAACTACCCGCTTTGCGCGCCTTCAGCCACTCAAAGGCGATCTCCTTTTTATGCGATCCAAAGAGATCCTCGTGGTTCTGTGGAAAATAGCCAACTTCCACACCATGCCCCAAAGTAACCGTGCCGCTGCTGGGCGCAAGAACGCCTGAGAGCAGTTTGAGAAGCGTCGTTTTCCCCCGTCCGTTATTTCCAATCACAGCAATTTTGTCGCCCCGCTGCACTTCAAAGGACAAATTCTGAAAAAGAGAAGGACCCTCATAGCTCTTTGCAAGATTGTTTGCTTTGAGAACGACTTGCCCTGGCTGTTTTTGTAGAGGGGTAAAGCGAATGTAGGGGCGAACGATGTTGGATTTCTTCAGCTCCATAGGCTGAAGGCGTTGGATTTCACGTACGCGCGATTGTACCTGGCTTGCCCGCGTGCCGGCGCCAAATTTGGCAACAAATTCTTTCAGTTGGGAGATCTTCTTTTCCTTGAGGCGGTTTTCCTCTTCCGCTCTGGAGCGAACAGCCATCTTCGTTACGAGCATCGCATCGTAGTTGCCTGGATAGGTGATGACCGTCTCATAGTCGATGTCTGCAATGTCCGTACAGACCGCATTGAGAAAGTGTCGGTCGTGGCTTACAACAATCAAGATGCCAGAGTAGTTGCGCAAGAACTCCTCGAGCCAGGAGATCGACTCAAGATCGAGATGGTTCGTCGGCTCATCGAGAAGAAGCGCCTGTGGATGCCCAAAAAGAGCCTGCGCCAGAAGAACGCGAAATTGACGATCCGTAGGGATCTGCTCCATCTTCTGCCGCCACATCTCCTCAGGAAGGCCAAGACCGCCAAGAAGAATCTCCGCTTCCGTCTCGGCACTATAGCCATCCTCTTCCAGCACGATCTCCTCGAGTTCCCCCAAGCGAATGCCCACGCTGTCTGTCATCTCTTCCGCATAGAGGCGCTCGCGCTCCTGCATCGCTGCCCAAAGACGCGCGTTGCCCATGAGCACCGTGTCGATGACAGTGGAGTTGCGAAACTCCTCGATCGTCTGCTTGAGAAAGCTCACCTTCCGGGGAAGAAGAACTTTTCCCGAAGTCGGAGGCTCTACCCCCATCATCACCTTGAGCAGCGTTGACTTGCCCGCCCCGTTTGGCCCTGTGAGCCCGTAGCGGCACCCTTCGCGAAAGGTGCAGGTCACCCCGTCAAAGAGTGTTCTTCCTCCCACCTGTTTCGAAACATTTTCTAAACTAATCACGCCGCAGCAGTATACTTGAGGTTAGAAGATTATGCAATGACCGCCTTCCAGTTTATATTCCTTCAGGGCTTCAAGCGTCTTCTTTTTCTCCTCGTGTATCCTCTCCAGGTCCTCCATAAGTTTTCTCTCCAGGTCCATTTCGGCAGAATATCTTTGCCATGTCTGCTCCACCTTTTCTGTAAAAATTTCCTCTGCAGTAATCCAGGAAAGCGACCCAAATGAGTACTTTTCGGCAAGCGGCGGAGTGCTCGCTGTTTCCCACGCCTTTTGCACACTGACTCTCTCCTCAAGGGCCTGTTTCAAAATGCGTATTTGCGCTTTCTCTTTTTCATCCAATATTTGCAAGTGCGCCTCGAGTTTCCTTCTTCGATCGATATCCTCTTTTGTCATCTTTAAGATTTCTGCTAGGGTGCCATCAATTGGTATGACCATAATTCCTCCTCACATCGTATTAATAACATATTTATTATTAAGATGTTATACAATGATTACCTTCCAGTTTATATTCTTTTAGGGCTTCAAGGGTTTCCTTTTTTTCGTTGTGTATCTTATCAAGTTCTTCCATGAGCCTTTTGTCCCGATCTAGTTCGTCGGAATATTTTTGCTGCGCAAATTGCACCTGTTCTTCTTTTGTCAGCTCTTCAGCAATCCAGGGGAGCGTTGCAAATTGATGTCTTTTAGCGCGCGGCGAGTTGCTCGTTGCTTCCCATTCCCTTTGCAGCTTGTCCCGATCTCCAAGGGCTCGCTTCAAAATGCGTGTTTGGGCCTCCTCTTTTTCAATCAGCACCTGCAGGTGTGCTTCGAGTTTTCTTCTTCGGTCGATGTCCCCTTTGGCCATTCTTAAAATTTCTGCTAGACTGCCATCGATTGGTATGCTCATAACGTCTCCTTATAATATGTTAAGAAAGTCTTTACAATAACTTAATAAAATATTTTTATGCAACCCCTCGAGTCTCACATTTCCAAGTTTCTCACCTATCTCGTCTCTGTGAGGGGAGTATCTCCTCACACAGAGAGGGCCTATCGCGCGGATCTTTTTTCTTTTTTCTCTTTTGTAGAGACAAAGAGGCTGCAAGAGGTGACGAAGAGTTTGATCCGCGATTACCTCGGTTCGTTATATGACTCTGGGGCGTCCAAGGCGGCGGTCTTGCGCAAGATTGCTGCTTTGCGCGCCTTTTACCGCTTTGCCTGCCGTGAGAGGTGGACTCAGGAGAATCCTTTGGCAGGGATCGAAGGGCCGAAGCGAGGGAGGCGGCTTCCTGTTTCTCTCAGTTACGAGGAGGTGGAGCATTTTTTTGCGCAGCCCAATCTTTCGTCAGCTCTGGGCTTGCGCGATCGAGCGATCATGGAGCTCTTCTACAGTTCTGCTCTTCGCTTGAGCGAGCTTGCTGCTCTTTTGCTTTCTGACATTGATTTTGAAGGGCGAGAAGTGCGTGTGCGTGGGAAGGGGAAGAAGGAGCGGGTGCTCCCTGTAACGGAGACTGCGGTGAGCTGGATTCGTCGCTATCTTGAACATCCGGAGCGTTTGTGTCGACATGAGGTGAGCACTCTTTTTCTCAATCGCTTTGGGGAGCCTCTTTCGGCGCGCTCCATTGATCGTCACTTTGTGCGCTATTTGCAAAGGAGCGGTCTCTCTTCTAAAATCACCCCCCACATCATTCGCCACACCATTGCGACGCACTGGCTTGAGAAGGGGATGGATCTTAAGACGATTCAACTGCTTTTGGGCCATTCCGCTCTGGGAACGACAACGATCTACACACATGTCTCCTCGCGGTTGAAGCGCGAGGTTTATGATAAAGCTCATCCGCGGGCGTAGGGAATTGAGATGATGAACTTGTTGCGATGGCCCCTTTTCCACTATGTTCTTGAAATTGCTCTCGGCAATATTTTTCTTCTTCTCCCCGTGCCGATTCTTCTCTGGATTCGGTATACTCGAAAACACTAGTCTCTCTATAATGAGTTTATGACTACACCGATGATGGCCCAATGGGAAGAGTGCAAGAAAGAAGCCAAGGGAGCTCTTCTGCTCTTTCGCCTTGGGGATTTTTACGAGGCCTTTTGCGAAGATGCGACGAAGGTGGCAAAAGAGGCCAATCTCACCCTGACGGCAAGGCAGGGGGTGCCCATGTGCGGTATTCCTTACCATACGTCGGAGCTCTATATCGACCGTCTCCTTGCCAAGGGACACAAAGTGGCAATCGCCGAGCAGATGGAGGAGCCCAAGGAAGCAAAGGGTCTTGTGCGGCGCGAGATCGTGCGCATTGTTACTCCGGGAACCACGCTCTCTTCAACTCTCGTCGCTGAAAAGAGAAACAATTTTTTTGCCTCTGTGGTCTCTTTGGGAGAGACTGTTGGCTGCTCTTTTCTGGATGTTACAACGGGAGAATTTGCTGCAACGGAATGCACGGATGAAGAGACGCTGCAGAGCATCCTGCACCGCGTGCGCCCTTCAGAAATTCTTGCAGAAAAGACGTTCCTCTCAGAAAAACCGCACTTTTTCGCAGCTCTCTCCTACTCCTTCCCCTTTCTTTTGAATGAGGAAGGGGAGTGCGATCCGAAAATAGCAAGCGCAGCTCTCTCCTTTCATCTCGACACGTCTCAGTTTCGCGGCAAAAGAGCGGCTGTTGCAGCTGCCGGGATGCTGCTTCTCTACCTGAAAGAAGAGCTGCACCTTTCTCTTGAGCAGGTGCGGGCGATTGATTTTCATCCCTTCTCGCAAACAATGGGGATCGATCCCGCAACACTTGGACATCTGGAGCTCTCTGGCGCTCTTCTTGAGTTTCTCGATCGGACCTGGACGCCTATGGGAGGGAGGCTTCTTTCTGCCTGGCTCAAAGCGCCTCTTCTCGATCCCGAAGAGATTAGAGGAAGACAAGAGAAAATTAAAGAGCTTGTTGCCTACTCGGAAGAGGCAAAGGGCCTTGATGAGCCTTTGCAAAAGATCAAAGATCTTGAGCGGCTCGCGATGAAGGTCGTCACACAAATTGCGGGGCCCAGGGATCTTTTAGCTCTTGGCCTCTCTTTGGAACAGGTCCCCCTTCTCAAGGAGAGAAGCCTCCGGTTTTCATCAGCATTTGCGCAGGAACTTTTTGATGCCGCCCCGCTTGCAGAAATGATCCTCTCCGCTCTGCATCCAACGCCTCCTTTGCGCATAGGAGATGGGGAAATCTTTCGCGAAGGGTTCGATCCGGAGCTCGATCGCCTGCGCCACGCGGCTCGCGACTCGATCAGCTGGATGGGGCGCTATCAGATGCGCCTTCGCGAAGAGACGGGGATCAAAACGCTGAAGGTGGGCTACACGCAGGCCTTTGGTTACTATATCGAAGTGAGCCGGGGGCAGAGCGAAAAGGTCCCTGCAGAGTTTCAAAGAAGACAGACGCTCACCAATGCAGAGCGCTTTACGACGGAGGAGTTGAAGCAGTTCGAGCATCAGGTGTTGACGGCAGAAGAGCGGGCGAAGGCATTGGAGAGCTCCCATTTTTATAAGCTGCGCGCGCAAATCGCAGAAAAGGCATCGGAGATTGTCTCCTGCGCCAAAGCAGTAGCGAAGATAGACCTCTTTCTTTCGCTTGCCAAGGTGGCAAGGGGGGAGGGGTGGACTCAGCCTCTCATCGATGATTCGGATCGCCTGGAGATTCGCGGAGGCAGGCACCCGATTGTGGAGCGCGCTGTAGGTAAAGCCTCTTTTATTGCAAATGATGCGGAGATGCACAGAGAGCGCCAGATGCTGCTGATCACAGGGCCCAATATGGCGGGGAAATCGACCTATATGCGGCAGGTTGCGCTTATTGTCGTTCTTGCGCAAATGGGCTCTTATGTTCCTGCAGAGTCGCTGCGCATGGGTGTTGTCGATCAGCTCTTTTCTCGCATTGGCGCAAGTGACAATTTGGCAAAGGGCCAGTCGACCTTTATGGTGGAGATGGCAGAGACTGCCTATATTTTGCGCCATGCCACTGCCCGCTCTCTTGTGCTTCTTGACGAAATTGGACGGGGAACGAGCACCTACGATGGAATTGCCATTGCATGGGCTGTTGCGGAATTTCTGCTGCTGCAGAATGGCAAGCAGGCAAAGACGCTCTTTGCCACGCACTACTGGGAGCTCACCCGATTGCAGGAGGAGCACCCTCATCTTGTGAATCTGCATGCTGCTGTGCGCGAAACAGGGGAGGGGATTCTCTTTTTGCGCAAGATGGTCCCTGGTGGCACAGACAAGAGCTATGGGATTCATGTGGCAAAACTTGCAGGGCTGCCCTCCAAGGTGCTGCGGAAGGCAGAGGACATTCTCTCTTTGCTTGAAAAAGGCGTGCTTGGCAGGCGCACTCCCGTGACTGAGCAACTCTCTCTTTTCCCTCTTGCTTCTGTTGAGGAGGGGAATGCATTGTTGGAAGAGCTGAGAGAACTTGACCTTGATAAGGTATCCCCTCTGCAGGCGCTCCAGCTCCTGACTCGGTGGAAGAGTGAAGTTTGATCCTGAGACGCTCTCCTCCTATCCTTCCGATTCTGGCGTCTATCTGATGCGCGATGCCGCAAAGAACGTTCTCTACGTCGGAAAGGGCAAGAACCTGCGCGCGCGGCTAAAATCCTACTTTTTTTCTCATGCTGACACGAGGCCCACACTTCCGCATCTTCTTTCGCAGGTAGAGAGCATCGACACTATTGTTACGCGTACGGAGAAGGAGGCGCTTCTTTTAGAGCATCAGCTGATTCAGCGCTATCGCCCCAAGTACAACATTCTGCTGAAGGATGACAAATCGCGGATTGGGCTAGTGCTTACGCCAGGGAAATGGCCGCGTGTGCAACTTGTGCGCTCCAAAACATCTGTGAAGGGGAAATTTTTTGGCCCCTATCCCAGCACTCTTGCTGCGCGGCAAACGTTTGATCTGATTGTCCAGCTCTTTCCCTTGCGCCAATGCTCCGATCAGGAATTTGCACGGCGCACGCGTCCCTGTCTTCTTTATGATATTGGGCGCTGCATTGCGCCTTGCGTAGGAAAATGTACGCATGAGGAGTATCAACATCTTGTTCATCAGGTAGAGCGTTTTTTGCGCGGCGATGTGCATGAATGGGTCGGTGAGCTGAGAGCGAAGATGGAGAGGGCGGCAGAGGAGCTTGCTTTTGAAGAGGCAGGGCGTCTTTTGCGCCTAATCCGCCACATTGAGCATGTTGCGGAAAAGCAGTGGGTTGACCTTCCTTCAGAAAAAGAGTGCGATGTTCTGGCTCTGCATAGAGAAGGGGAGAGTAGTCTCATTGCCCTGCTTCTTTTTCGAGAAGGGAAGCTGATGGGAGTAGAGTCTTTTTCTTTCCCTCCGACTGCTGCAAGCGATGAGGAGATCATTGAGAGTTTTCTTCTTCAATACTATGCCAACAACTCTGCCAGAAAGGGAGGGGAAAAGGTTCTTCTCTCGCATGAGGTCTCCTCTCGTTCTTCCCTTGAGGAGATTTTGGGAGTTATTCTTCTTTTGCCAAAACGGGCAAGGGAGAAGGGGCTTGTAGAGCTTGGGCTGAAGAATGCAAAGGCGCTTCTGGAGCGCGAGGAGAAAGATATTGCACTGCAGGAGAAGCTGCTTCTGCAACTGGAACAAACTCTTTTTCTTACGCGATTTCCCAAAATTATCGAATGTCTGGATACCTCGCACTTTTCGGGATCCGATCCGGTGGCGAGTCTTGTGGCGTTCGTGGATGGCAGGAAAGAGAAATCGCGTACCCGGCTTTTTAAAGTAAAAAGCGAGGGCGATGATTACGCGGCAATGCGCGAGGTGCTCTTGCGCCACTTGGGACGCCAGAAAAAAGAAGATACCTTTCCCGATCTTTTGATGCTCGATGGCGGTAAGGGGCATCTACAGGTTGCTCTGGACGTTTTTCAGGAGCTCGACATTGCTTCAATCGATCTTATTGCACTTACCAAGGAGGAGGGTCGCCACGACAAGGGAATGACGCGGGAAAGAGTTTTTCTCTCCTATCGCAAAGATCCTATCATTATTGAAGCGCATTCCCCGCTTCTTTTTCTTTTGCAGCGCATTCGCGATGAAGCGCATCGCCATGCGCTCTCCTATCATCAGAAAAGGCGCGCCAAGCGACTCCTGCGCTCTTCGCTCGACGACCTGCCTGGCATTGGCCCTGTAAAAAAACGCGTCCTCCTCACGCACTTCGGGAGCGTCGCTCGTCTTGAGAAGGCGACGCCAGAAGAGCTGGAGGCATGCCCAAAACTTTCGCAAAAAGATCGGCAGGCAATTTTGTGTTGGATCAGAAATTTACACGGTTAGGATGCTCAGGATCTCTTCCGGGGCCACGCCTCTTGCAGCCATCGCTTTTGCGACATCGTAAAGAGCCCAGTCGCGCCACGCTGCGCCTTGTATCCTTTGAATGACGGCAAGCAGCGCCTCCTGATCTGCGCCTCTTGCAGCCATCGCTGTTGCGACATCGCGAAGAGCCCGGTCGCGCCTCTCTGCGCCTTGTATCCTTTGAATGACGGCAAGCAGCGCCTCCTGGCCCGCGCCTCTTTCAGCCATCGCTTTTGCGACATCGCGAAGAGCCCAGTCGCGCCACTCTGCGGTTTCTATCCTTGGAATGACGGCAAGCAGCGCCTCCTGGTCCGCGCCTCTTGCAGCCATCGCTTTTGCGACATCGCAAAGAGCTCTGTCGCGCCACTCTGCGTTTTCTATCCTTGGAATGACGGCACGCAGCGCCTCCTGATCCGCGCCTCTTTCAACCATCGCTTTTGCGACATTGAGAAGAGCCTGGTCGCGCCTCTCTGTGCCTTGTATCCTTTGAATGACGGCAAGCAGCGCCTCCTGATCTGCGCCTCTTTCAGCCATCGCTTTTGTGACATCGCGAAGAGCTTCTTCGCGCCTCTCTGCGCCTTGTATCCTTTGAATGACGGCAAGCAGCGCCTCCTGGCCCGCGCCTCTTTCAGCCATCGCTTTTGCGACATTGCGAAGAGCCTCGTCGCGCCACTCTGCGCCTTGTATCCTTTGAATGACGGCAAGCAGCGCCTCCTGGCCCGCGCCTCTTTCAGCCATCGCTGTTGCGACATCGTAAAGAGCCCTGTCGCGCCTCCCTGCGTTTTCTATCCTTGGAATGACGGCAAGCAGCGCCTCCTGGTCCGCGCCTCTTTCAGCCATCGCTTTTGCGACAGCGCAAAGAGCCCAGTCGCGCCACTCTGCGTTTTCTATCCTTGGAATGACAGCAAGCAGCGCCTCCTGGCCCGCGCCTCTTTCAGCCATCGCTTTTGCGACATCG
>JAGWKO010000050.1 GCA_028873295.1 Verrucomicrobiota bacterium | reverse complement strand
CCCCGTCCGTCCTTGTCCCCCGCTGCCCCCTGGCCTCACCTCGCTTTGCCAAATCGCGTCCTCGTCGGGGGGCAGTACGGAGTACAGCTCCCCACGCCCCACCCGTGAGGTTTTTAGAAGCTGCTCTGTCTTGCATGTACGGGCTCTTTGTGGCAGCTTCAAAAACCTGCCCGGGTGCGGGCTCTCCTGCGGGTGCGATTTTGCTTTGCGATCTGAGGCCTCGGGCTGCTCATGCAGCTCGCTCTCCCCCGGACTTCGTCTCGGGGCCCCTCAGCTTCGCGTCGTTCGCAGGGCCATTCTTACGTGCATAAACTCATCGTTCTTGGAACTGATCTTATTCAGAATACAGAGAAAACTGCAGTCAACCCAATTTTATTGGATTCAATCTGATAACCTGAAAGCTGTCATTGATTCGTTCTTTCAAACGTTGCTGAAGTCGGTGTATCTTTTCTGTGAAAAATGCAGACACTTCTTCACGAAAATTCTGATAGGTTACATAATATCGATTATAAATCGTTGTTTCTCTGAGAATTTTCCACAATCTCTCTATTGGATTTAAATTCGGAGAGTATGGTGGCAGGGCTTTTTCATTAAAAATAGTTGATAGGCACAAAGGTTTAGCGTATCGTGCCGTAGAGTAGAGGCGGGCACGATTTGGGGAAGCATCTTAGCCTATCAAGTATTTTTGATGAAAACGCCCTGAGCAATTCTCGCTAGTGTCTAATTTACTTAATTAGACACTAGCAAAACTCTTAAACGCGTAACTTCTCGATTGCGTCCCTGTGTGCAGCGATGATCAGATCTTGTAATCCATCTATGTCGCTTGTGCACTCTGGTGCAATGGTCACTTTGAGTATTTCGATTTCGCCATTGAGGGTGATGCGAACAAGTCCGCCGCCTGCACTGCCCTCAACAACTTTTTGGCGGAGGACTGCCTCCATCTCCCGTGCCTGATCTTGCATTAAGCGCGCCTGTTTTTTCATTTTGGAAAATCCACTGCCCATATTCTTCTTATCCTATTGTATTAAATTTCCTTCGAGTTCCACCGCAGCAAAGCGCATGATTGTTTCACATCTTTTTTTTTCTGTAAAAGAGGAATCCACAGACGTGGGTACCTGACTTTTTACTTTGTCTACATCAGTTTTCCCTACAGGTCCTTGCACTTCCTGTTTCGAAGCAGAGGGGGCGGGAGGTTTCTCTTCCCCGGCCTTCCAGGAGGCCTCTAGTTCGGAGAGCCTGCGGATGAGCACTTCGGGAGGAATGCGATGCTTGCTTTGAATGTAGTGAAGAAGCGCGCCTTCAAGAGCAGTCCTGGGAGAGGCGCTTTTGGAGAGCTGCATCTCGGTGCGCAAAAGGTAATCGAGCAGATAGAGACATTGTGCCGGGAGATAGAGGCGCGCAGAGTCCGCAAAGAGCTGCGCTTCTTCTGATGGAAGGGGAAGGGCCTCTGTGCCAGAGATGCGAGCGATGCAGAGAAGACGGACATGTTCAATCAGCTGGGTAAAAAAATGGATAGGATCCTTTCCTGCTACAAAAAGAGTCTCTACGAGGCGAAAGGCAAAGGTACAGTCCGCTTTGGAAAAGGCCTGATCAAGAGAGAAGAAGAGCTCTTGGGAAACAAGTCCCAGGGCCGAGCGCGCAATCTCCGCAGTAAGGGGGCCTTCAGCAAAAGCAAGGAGCTGGTCGAGAAGCGATTCGGCATCGCGCAAGCTTCCCTCTGCAAAGGAGGCGATGAGGTGAAGAGCTTGAGTGTCGACACTTCTTGAAAGATCGCGGCAGATTGCATCCAACTTCTGCACCAGGTCTGCAGAGGAGATGCGCTTTAGCTCAAAGCGATGGCAGCGACTCAGAATGGTTGCAGGTACTTTATGGGGCTCTGTAGTAGCTAAAAGAAATTTGGCGCGCTCCGGAGGCTCTTCCAATGTTTTGAGGAGGGCGTTAAAGGCCTCCTTTGTCAACATGTGAACCTCGTCAATGATATAGATCTTGTAGCAGCCCGCCATAGGCGCGTAGAGGGCGGTTTCACTAATGAGGCGTATATCGTCAATGCCGCGATGGGATGCGCCGTCGATCTCTATGACATCAAGAGACTGCCCCCTCTGAATTTCCTGACAGGAGGGGCATTCATTGCAGGGCTCTACCCCCTCTCCCCGACTGGAGCAGTTGAGCGCTTTGGCAAAAAGTCTTGCAAGCGTGGTCTTTCCCACCCCCCGACATCCCGCAAAGAGATAGGCGTGGGCTGTGCGCTGAAGAGAAAGCGCGTTTTGCAAGGTGGTGATAACGGCCTCTTGCCCTACTACCTCCTGGAAGCGTTGGGGGCGATAGCGCCTTGCAAGAACCAGATATTCCTGTTGCTGAGACATCGAATACCCATTATAGCGCGATAAAATTATTGTGCATATGGAAACTCTCTTGGTAATATAGGGATATCAGCTGCATGAACGAAATTTGGGATTTCCGACACTGGCTTAGCCAGAATCGCCGGGAGTGGCGATTGCTCGTCGCTCTTATCTGTATCATAGCGATTACTCTTTTTCTTCAGTTTCGCCAGTTAAGGCTTGAAATTCTGGAGCTCCATCAGAAGGCAGAGCGGTATGTGATCGCTCTTGTTGATTTTGAATTTCCCGATGAGGAGATGACTCTCATCCTAAAGCAACAGGCGATGCAGGAGATCGGGCAGGTCTATCAGCTCGATGAACAAGAGGTCAAGGCGGTACGGCTTGCCCTGGAACAGAAGCTGATCCGCAGCAAGGAGTGGCGAGAGGTCTCTCCTTCGAGCACTTTTGAGCAGATGTATAAGGCGGCAGACGAGCTTGAGACCTCCCTTTTAGAAATACGCTTTAGCGATCCTCGCACAATCGGACAAATCCGCGAGATGGGACTTTCGACAGAGCGCTATTTTGCCTGGATCCCGGAAGAGGGAAGGTCCTCCACCCTTCCAGGAGATTTTTGGGATTCTATCAGCGAACAGATGGAGGAAAATGCTCTTTTCCCCGCAAAAACGGTGCAGTACGTAATGCTGCCCTTTCAGGAAAAGCAGTGGATGTTCAAAGAGGCTATTTCACTGGAGCAAAACCTGCGCGTGGAGATGAGCAAACGAGTTCCTGAAAAATTAACTCGGGTCTATGCAGGCACGCGCCTTCTTAATCCTGGGGAGGAAATCACTGAGCGTCATATGGTTATGATGCAGGCGATGAAGGAGACTCTTGCTCAGGGACGCAAGTTCTTTTTACCTCTTCCGATTCTTTCCAACGTTCTCCTCGCCTCTTTACTTGTACTCATCAGCGCTTTCTATTTTAAGATTAGCCAACCTCTTTTTTTGCGCTCCCTTCAACAGCTTTCTCTTTTTGTTACAGTTGTTATTTTGACTCTTCTTTTTGCCAAGTGCGTGGAGTATCTTTTGGTCCATACTGGATCGAGCTTGATTGCGGCGGTTCGCTATCCGGTGGTTGCTCCCTTTGCTACCCTTCTGATTTGTCTTCTTCTCTCGCCGAGTCTCGCCTTTTTTGCGGCGGCTTTTCTCTCTGTAATCCTATCTGTAAGCCTTGCGATTGACCACAGCAGGTTTCTTATCCTGAATCTATTGACATCGACAGTAGTGATTATCTCTTCTCGAGGGATTCGCAAGCGCAAAGAAATTTTTACGGTGTGTGCCAAAACCTGGGTGAGTGCTATTCCTGTACTCTACGCCTTTGTTCTTGCGGAGAACCAGTGGATTAATTTTTCTTTCTGCATCAATGTGGGAGGTACAGCAGTCCTTCTTCTCTTTATTGCTATCATTGTAGCGGGCTTTCTGCCGATCCTTGAGTCGCTTTTTGGCATACTGACCGATATGGCATTGATGGAGTACACGGATCCGGGGAATCTTTTACTGCGCCGTTTTGCCATGGAAATTCCCGGCACCTATCAGCACTCTCTTGTCCTTGGACATCTTGCAGAGACTTGCGCCCAGGCAATCGGGGCAAACGGGCTTTTTTGCAGAGCCGCTACGCTCTACCATGATATCGGTAAATTGGGTAATCCCCAGCTCTATACTGAAAATCAGCAGGGGAGCGTCAATCTTCATCAACTTCTTACTCCTGTTGAATCGGCGCAGGCAATCATTTCGCACGTGAGTGATGGAGTGGCTCTTGCTGGAAAATATCACCTTCCCTCCTCTTTTATCGACATTATCAAAGAGCATCATGGGACCACGCTCGTCTATTACTTCTACTCTAAACAAGCGGAGTTGCAGGGGGGGCGTAAAGAGGAGGTCGACGAGACAAAGTTCCGTTATCCCGGGCCAAGGCCAAAGAGCAGAGAGTCTGCGATTATCATGATCTGCGACAGTATCGAGGCAGCCTCGCGGTCCCTTGATAGCGCTGATGAGCATTCAGTGCAGCTTCTTGTGGAGCGCGTGGTTCGAGAAAAAGCAGAAGATGGTCAATTTGCAGAATGCAATCTCACCTTTGCAGAACTGACACAGGTGATGAAGGTTTTAATTAAAACTATTCTTCTTACACATCATGTCAGAATAAAATATCCGGCTCGTTAATATTAAAATAAACTATACATAACTATAATATTTTAAGTCCCTGAAGGGCGTGCTCAATTTTTTTGCCTGGTTCCATTAAATTAACCGATTCTTTACATTTTTTTCTGTCAAAGATAAGGTGTGCCATGTCATTTGAGGTCAGAATCCCCCCCTCCCTTGTTGCAAGATCCCCTTTTTTGCAGGGGATGGAAGAAGATGAAGATAATGATAAGGAAAATTATTCACTCTCTTTCTCTAAAGAGAGCCCAAATGGGCTTTCCCCCTCGCAGATACAGGAGGGACTTTATGCTCTTGAAAAGCCCTATGCTCCTATTTATGAGGCGTCTACATTTTGGAATGCGCGGATAGTTGCGCAGTATCTTCTCCTTAGTGATAAGGATATAAGCGAACTGCAAAGCGCTGTTAGTCTGGAGAGCAGTAGTGAAATTTTAAAGACTCTGGAATCTCTTCCCAACATCAATGCGCTTTCGGGTTCTTTGATTTCTCTTTGCATTTCCGAGTATATCCGCCTTACTGTGAAGGAGGGCAAGGGGGCTCTGGAAGCCCTTCGGGAGCTTGCACCTCTTTTTTCTTCCATGCCTCTCTCTATTCGGGAAGCATTAACCATAGAACTCGATCTCCTCCCTGCGGATTCTTTCGATGATAGGGAGGTTCAATCTTTTGTCTCACTCTTTCCTTCTCTCAAAAAAGTTCAATTTACATCCAATATAATTCAAAATTTCGCTTACAGAAAATCAGTTTTTGGAAAAGGGGGAAAGGAGCTTCGATTAAACAAAAAGGCGCTTCCTCCAAAAGAGGGCCGTATTGATGCGCTTCAAAGACGGGTTTTGAACTATTTTGGGTATAGTCTCCCAAAACAGCAACCCTCTTTTCTGCAGAATTTTTCACACCTGCAAGAGATGCATCTCGATCATACTCCAGTAACTGCAATTCCCCCTGGATGTCCGAATCTTGAAGTTGTCTCTGCAGTAGGGGCGCAGGCTTTGCAGGATGTTTCCGGCCTCAACAATCTTTTGCGATTGCGCGAACTCTATCTTGATGGCACTTCTATTACCGCCTTTCCTCAAGGATGCCCCAATCTTGAAATCATTTCTGTAGCAAAGGTGAGAACCTTGCAGGATTTCTCCGCTTTCAATCATCGCCCGCTTTTGCGTGAACTTTATCTCAGTCACACCTGCATCAGTAGATTCCCTCAAGGCTGTCCCAATCTGGAAGTTGTCTCTGCGGTGTCTGCAGGTGCACTGCGCGATATCTCGGGTCTTGATCAGCAGTTACGGCTTCGCGAGTTGTATCTTGACAGCACAGGGATTGAGCGTTTTCCTCAAGGGTGCTCAAACCTTGAAATTGTCTCTCTAAGGGTGATATACAGCCTCAGGAACGTTTTGAAAGGTAGACCGCCAGAGCTCGATGGTCTTTTGCAACTGCGTGAGCTCTATATTGATTATAATACACTTACGACAACCCTTCCCCAAGGATGCATTAACCTTGAAATTGTCTCTGCACAAAACGCTGATTTATGGGATGTATCCGATCTTGATGGTCTTTCAAAGCTGCGCGAACTCTATATTGACCACACCCGGGTTCGCGAGTTGCCGCGTGGGTGCCCAAATCTCAAGATTGTCTCTTTAGAGGCGACATGGGTCAGAGATGTCTCTATGCTTGATCCTTCCGTTCGCATTTTAGGCCTTGATAGAAGGAGGATACAAAACCATGTCCGTTAACGTAACCATTCCCCCTTCGCTTGTCTTAAGATCCCCTTTTTTACAGGACATAGAGGAGAATAATGAAGAAGAGATTCGTTTTCTCCCTATCCCTGAAGAAGGAGCAAACGGTCTTTCTCCTTCAGGAATGCAGGAGGGTCTTTATGCACTTGAAAAGCCTTATGCTCCCATTCAAGAGGCGTCTGTACTGTGGAACGCGTTTGCAACAGCAGACTATTTTCTCCTTGATCGCGAAGAAATAATGCAGATAGCTGAAGCTGCCGATTTGAAAAGCAGCAGTGAGATTTTGGGCGTTCTGAGTCGTTTTTCTCACTTCTGCCGGCATCAGTTTTCCGATGGGTTCTTCCAGATGTGCGTTTCAGAGTATGTTCGCCTTGCCGTACAGGAGGGGAAGAAGCCAGTAGATCTTCTGGAGGAGTTGGTCTCTGTTTCTCTTACAGTCCCTTCCACTGTTCGAGAGTCGATGCCGATAGAGATCGATTTTTCTTCACTGACAAAAATCAATCATGTGACATTGCAATGCTTTCTTTCCCTTTTCCCCTCTGTCACACGGATTACTCTTGCAGAAGCAGACTCCGACGCAATTCTTTGGAGCAATCATCAAATCCTCTCGGTTCCCAGTGGTCTTTCCAAATTAAATGCCTTTATCGCAGATGGTTCCACTTTACTTTCCGATATTTCAGGTCTCAATGATCTTGCCAATTTGCAAGAGCTTAGACTGGACCGCACCAAGATTCAGACAGTGCCGCGCAACTGCTCCCGTCTTAAAATTTTCAGCGCATCGGATGCCTCGATCCTAAGCGATATTTCTTCTTTCAACAATCTTTTGCATCTCTCCGAGCTTTACGTCGATCGTACGAAAATTAGTGCTATACCCCAGGGATGTCCAAATCTTGAGGTTGTCTCTGCAATAGGATCGAATCTTTTACAGGATCTTTCTGGTCTTAACAATCGTTTAAAACTTCGCACGCTCTATCTCGATGAGACCTCCTTTACGACCTTTCCTGAGGGATGCTTAAATCTTGAAATTGTCTCAGTAGTGGGGGTGAAGTCTTTGAGGGATATCTCCATCCTTAATGACCATCAGCGCTTGCGCGAGCTATATCTCGATGACACTCGCGTTCGGGAGCTTCCCAGGAGATGCTCAAATCTTGAAGTCGTCTCTGCAGTGGGGGCAGAGCTCTTGCGCAATATCTCAGGTCTCAACCAGCTTCCTCGGCTGCGTGAAATCCGCCTCGATCGAACTGCTGTTGAGCGACTCCCCAATTGTGCATCTCTTGAAATCATCTCTGCAAAAGAGCTTTTCCACTTGCAAAATGGATGGGGGACCTCTCTTCACCATCACCAGCGACTCCGCGAGCTCTATCTTGATTTCAGTAAACAGGTTACTGAGCTTCCTATTGACTGTCCCAATCTCCAGGTGGTTTCTGTAGTGGGCACTGCTCTTGCGTCGGCAAGGAGACTCGATGATCAATTGAGCTTGCGCGAGGTTAACTTTGGGTCTACCAGGATATCGCATTTTCCTCTGCGATGCAGCAACCTCCAGAGCGTTTCGTTGGAGAAAGCGCTTCAGATAGAGGATGTCTCTGCTCTCAATGATTCCCTGCAGCTGCGCGTGTTGAATCTCATGCATACGCGCATAAGAGAACTGCCTCGAGGCTGTTTGAACCTTGAAGTCGTCCTTTTAAGCAATATGCCCTTTTTACGCGGTGTCACTCAGCTGAATGGATTTTTGCGACTCCGCGAGCTGCGCCTTGATAAGACCTCTGTCACAGTCTTACCTCAGGGCTGCCCCGATCTTGAAATTGTCTCGGTCAAAAACATATGGCGTCTGTCCAATCTCTCCGCCCTCAATGACCATGTGAAACTGCGCGAACTCTATATCGACGGGACTTTTGTTAGCAGGCTTCCTCATGGATGTCCCAATCTTGAAACTCTCTCTGCATGCGCGGTGCGATGCTTGAGCGTTGTCCCCAGTTTAAATGGGCTGAAAAAGTTGCGCCTGCTTGATCTCAGCCATACGGCAATTCGAGCACTGCCCCAAAACTGCACCGCTCTTAGGTCTGTTAAGGCATGCGGCGCTCGGGAACTCAGCGATATCTCCGGCCTTACCTGGCAGATCTATCTTCGCGAGCTTGACCTTAGCGAAACTGCAATCACAGCTCTGCCTCATGGATGCCTCTCTCTTATGACACTTAAAGCAAAAGGAGCAAAGAAACTTGTCGATGTCTCCGGATTGAATGCCCTTAACCCCTGCTTGCGCGAGCTCGATCTCAGCGGCACTGCTATCCGGGAGCTTCCCAGTGGGTGCAGATCTCTTGTCTCCGTCAAGGCGTGTCGCGCTTTGAGTCTCAGAAAAATCTCCGGGCTGAGTGATTCACGGAATCTTAATAAAGTGACTCTCGGAAAGGTGACAGCGTTTTTGCTCTATTGTAGAAGCCTCTATTATACGGACAATTTTCCCGTGCTTTGGAAAATCGGTTAATTATGGGCAAACAGAGATCGCCTGAGGGGTTCCAAGTCCCGTGATCGGCGAACCAGTCGCTGCTGTGATTGTTCGCTGATTAGTGCCACTTAAGGTATAGGCGCTCACGGATCCTCCCGCATTATTTAAGATAAAGAGCTGTGTCCCATCTGCCTTGCATCCACCTCCAAGAGGGTTTGATCCTGTAGAGACTTCACTAGAGACAACGGGCGCTGTGGTTGAAGAGGTAAAATCGATGCTTTGAACGGCGTTTGCGGAAGGTTCGATCAGGTAAGCAACGGAAGGGGTGAGGGGGTTGACGATGATTTGTCTTGCAGGTGAGGCGATCGTTGGGGATGAGGTCAGTGTAAAGCCCGATGTATCGACCAGATTCACCAGGGACGAACTATTCATGGCGATTAAAAGGTAGAGAGTGCTGCTGATCGTTGCTTGGCTAATGGCGCCAGGAGAGGTTCCTGAGAGAGACAAATTGCTGGTGCTCCCTGATGATAGAACAACTTTATAGAGATTATTGCTTCCATAACAGGTCACATAACCGTTGCCGCTGTTATCGAATGCGACGGCATTGGGGTAGTGCCAACAGCGACTGTGCTTGTGGAGGGGGTTCCGCTTGGACTGGAGACAATCATAATTTCATTTTTGGAGGGCAGTGTCACTACAAGATAGGCGCCTGTGGGATCAATGCCGATATTCCCGGGGGTGCCTCCGAGATTTGAAACGAGTTCTGTAACGCTATTGTTCGATACTTGAACGCGGTAGACTCTGGGTGGTATAACGGTTGGTGAGGATTGTCCTATGTCTGCCACATAAATGTAATTCCCATCAGGACTTAGGATCATGGCCTCAGGTTGTGGGCCTACACTGACAGAGGTGCCTGCTGTTAGAGGTGGGTAAAGGCTTTCATAATCCATCGCAATGTAGGAGATAAGGCCCGGGTTGCTGGCATTTTCCGAGATATAGGCGTGCATGCGGTCGTTGGTCAGCACAACGTTCTGCGGCTGGACAGAGCTTCCCAAGTTGAGGGAAACAGGCGTTGCGCTCAGAGAGGTCTCATCAATCGTGTAGAGATCGCTCCCCGTACTATCCAGGACCAGGACTTGATGGGGTGCGGCAAGTCCCATACAACCGGAATTACTGGGGGTAGTTCCTACGTTGACCGTAGTGAGTACGCTCGGGCTACTTGGGGAAGTGTTTTGGAGGACTATCACCCAATTGTTAGTTTGATCAGTTACATAGGCTGTATCGCTGTTTTGTGTGAATGCTATTCCGAAGGGTGTAGCAGAGTTCGTTGGGCCTGGAAGAGAGGTTATGGTAGTTGCAACGCTTGGAGTGCTTGTCGAGGCATTCTGGATTACAGAAATAGTGTGGTCGCCGAGATTGCCAACATAGGCCCAATTGCCATTGGGAGTGATAGAAACCGATGAAGGATCGTTCCCTACGGTCACGGTTGCGACTATGCTTGGAGAACTTGTTGAAGCATTTTGGATCACGCTAACTGTGCTATTGCCTGTACCGGTACCATAATTGACAACATAAGCATAGTTGCCATTCGGGGTAATCGCGACCGCGACAGGGGTTAGTCCTACTGCAATTGTTGCCCCGACGCTTGGACTGCCTGTCGCTATACCAGTCAGCTGGGTGGTTATTCCAGGAGGACCTCCGTTATTGGCAACA
>JAGWKO010000049.1 GCA_028873295.1 Verrucomicrobiota bacterium | reverse complement strand
TTGTGGACGAAAATCGATATATCAAAGGTCGGGAATTATTGATTGGCATAGTATCTATGTTGATCAAGATGGCTCAAAGATAACATTATTTGGGCAAGGGCACGGGCAGGGGCAAGGGCAAGGAAATGAGGTTATGCAAGAGGTCTATTGTCGGGATAGGTTCATCTGCCCAAAGTAGGTGCGTCTTGCTTCCGGATTGGAGAGAAGTTCGGAGACGGTGCCACTGAGAAAGACCTTCCCGTCGTAGAGGAGGTAGCCGCGGTCGATGATGGAGAGAATTTCTCGCGCGTTGTGATCGGTGATGAGGATGGCAATGCCCTTTCCTTTGAGAAGACGGATGAGCGCTTTGCACTCTGCAATGGCGAGGGGGTCGATGTTAGCAAATGGTTCGTCGAGAAGAAGTAGTGAGGGGCGCGTTGCAAGGGCGCGTGTGATCTCCAAACGTCGTCTCTCTCCGCCGGAGAGAGAGGAGGCTTTTTCCTTGCGCAAGGAAGTCAGGCGAAGCTCGGCAAGAAGCTCTTCCAGGCGCTGCTGGCGCTCCTTTTTTTTGAGTGGAAGCAGTTCCAGGATGCAAAGAATATTTTCTTCGACGGTGAAGGAGCGGAAGATAGAGGGCTCCTGCGCCAAATAGCCAAAGCCGAGTCGTGCACGCTCATCAATGGAGAGCGAAAGAGTGGATTTGCCTTGAAAGAGGATGTCGCCCTGATCGGGATGAATCCATCCAATCGTCATGTAAAAGGCTGTTGTCTTGCCAGCCCCATTGGGCCCGAGCAGTCCCACGACTTCTCCTCTCTGCACGGAGAGAGAAAGGTCTCGTATTACCCGGCGCTTCCCATAGCGCTTTGCAAGATGTTGCAGGCATAAAAGCGGCTCAGAGTTCATCGCGACACCGTAATATGAGTTGTCCCTTTGCCTTCTATCCGCTCACCAATTTCTACGCGAGGAATGTGGAGAAGAGAGCCGGGCTGTTGCAGCAGCACATTGCGAGGAGGAATGCTTTCAAGGATGACCCTGTTTTCTTTTGGAAGAAAACGGGCCGCATCGGCAAAAAGATCGGTAGGAGTCCCGGCCAAATCAAAACGAAGATGCAGATTTCCCTCCGCAGAGCACTCTTTCCCCAAAGTATGCCCCGAGGCCGCAGAAAATTCATAGCCCTGTACCTTCCCACATAACGAGGTGTAGGTCTCTTCGCTGGTCACTTTTTTCTTATGCAGGAGAAGTTCTCTTTGAGAAAGGGTAGCATCGACAAAGAGCAACCGTTCTTCTTTATCCCATAGCTCTTTATGTATGCCATAAGAGGAAAGAAGAATGGGGAGATCTTCGATTGCGCTCTTTTCCAGAATAGAGCGCTGTCCTTCGACCTGCTCTGCATACTGCTTTCGATCCTCGGCAGTGATGTAGAGGGAGCGAAACAGGAGAAGCGACGCTACGGAAAAAAAAGAGGCAAAAAAAAGAAGTCGTATCAATTTCTTACAAGATTTGTTATTTCAGAAATTCTTGTCACCTGCTCAAGAAATGCAGGAAGCTTGTCCAATGGGTACACGGAGGCGGCATCGCTTTTGGCTCGCGCAGGATCGGGGTGCACTTCAAGGAAAAGAGCATCAATGCCTACTGCCACCGCGGCCCTTGTGAGAAGTGGAATAAATTCCCTTTCCCCGCCGCTTTCGCGGCCGAGTCCGCCTGGTTGTTGCACCGAGTGAGAAGCATCGAAGCAGACGGGAACATTTAAAGAGCGCAAGATCGCAAGAGAGCGGAAATCTGTGACGAGTGTATTATAGCCAAAAGAAGTTCCTCTTTCGGTGAAAAAGAAATCCTCTTTGCCTGCAGAGATCAGTTTTTCTTTCACATTTTTCATGTCCCAGGGAGCAAGAAACTGCCCCTTCTTCACATTGACTACCGCAGGAGTCGCAGCTGCAGCAACGAGAAGGTCGGTCTGACGACAGAGAAAAGCGGGGATCTGAATCACATCGCAAACATCGCCTGCTGCCTTTGCCTCTTCCACTGTATGCACATCGGTGAGAATCGGCAGACCGGTTTCCCTGCGCACCCTCTCCAACATGCGAAGCCCCTTCTCTAATCCAGGCCCGCGAAAAGAGTGAATGTTTGAGCGGTTTGCTTTGTCGTAGCTCGCTTTGAAGATGAGTGAAAAGGGGAGGGGAGAGACAATGCGGCAAAGCTCTTCTGCTATCCGCAAGAGAAAATCTTCGCCTTCGATCACACAAGGGCCAAGGATGAGCGCAAGAGGCTCTTCAGAGCCCAGGAAAAAGGAACCTATGCGAATTTTCTTTGCCATGAGGATAACTCCTCCATACTATAGAGCCCGGGAGGTTGTTGTACAAGAAATTCCGCTGCGAGAAGCGCTCCTTGCGCAAAGAGAGCGCGTGAATTTACCTGATGGATGAGAGTGATCTCTTCATAGTCTGTCTTAAAAGAGATCTCATGAATGCCAACCACTTCACCTCTTCTTTCCGAATGAATTTGCGGAGTAAGAGAGGGAAGAGATGTCCGTAGCGCATCTGCGAGCATTTTGGCAGAACCGCTGGGACTATCCTTTTTCTTTGTATGGTGAGTCTCTCTGATTTGAACAGCATTGATACAGGGAAGTCCCTTTGCAAAAAGAAGAAGTGCCTGCTTCATCAAGATCATCCCGAGGCTGAAGTTGGGGGCGTAAAAAATAGGAAGATGACGCGATGCAGCATGAAGAGGCTCCAGTGTTGCATGGCCTGTGGTGCCGACGAGGATCGGAATCGAGAGATCCAGCGCAACTTCGAGATTGTGCAAGAGTGCAAGAGGGGAAGAGACATCCAGTAAAAGATCAACGGCGCACTCTTTTGTCGCAGGATGAGCTGTTGAAAAGAAGGCGCTAATGCTGAAATGAGGGAAATTCTTCACCTGGTGCAGAATCTCCTGCCCCAGTTTCCCAGTCGCGCCAATCAATCCAATTGTCTTACTTTGGGGCAAGGAATGAACGTAGGTCATTTTGAAGCTTTTTTAATGAGGGTAGGTCAAAGACGAAGCCGTGACCTGCCGGGTAGTAGGTCATACAAATATTGTTCCGATAGGAGGCAGGGATATCGAGGTGGTCAAGACAATATTCAGTTGCGCTGAAAGGGGTTCTGCAATCATAGTATCCGCAGCCTACAAAGAGTTTCATCTCAGGGTTGTAGATCAGTGTGCGCTGTAGACGTTGCACAAAATCGGGCCATGCATAGGAATCATAAGTCCTAAAGTCCCAAGGCAAATAGTTGAAGATTATGTACTGCATCAAGGGCGCAAAGAGATTCAGCTCTTTTTTCAGATAGTGGCGAAAGGCGCTTGCAAGACCTTGCATATCCTGATAGCTCGGATCTATTTCCCACTCGCCCCGGTTCCCCCAATCACTGCTATAGCGCGTATCGAGTCCTCCAAGACGACGTCTCTCTTTCAAGAAAAACTCTTTTGTATAGTCCTCCTCGCACAGGCGGCCCGAGTAGCGATGGATGACCTCTTCATCAAGACCTGAGAGCTTGGCTATCTCCTGATAGAGCGTTTTGCGGGAAGAAGCTGTCAGACGTTTTGGTTGAAGAAGGGAAGGAAGATAGGCATCGTAACAAAAGCGCTTTGCATGCTCGACAACCTCTGTCAATGGGCGATCGGGCCATAGTCTTTTGTAGTGCCAGGCCGTTGCGGCACAGGTGGGGAGGAAGAGCGCATCGGCGAGGAACTGATTGTTTTGGGAAAGTACCGTCGCATAATCGATTACAGGGCTGAGAAGAACAAGGCCATGTAGAGAGATGTCATAATTGAGAAGATGTTGTGCAAGCCCCAAAGAGCGAAACCCTCCATAGCTGATGCCGGCAAGGTATTTTGGGCTGTTCCATCTCTCGTAGTTGGAGAGGAAGTTATGGATAAACTGCCCAAGAGCGACAATATCTCCTTCCGTGCTGAAAAGCTCACTGCAGATTAGCCCCTCCGCGGTGGGGTGAACTTTGCTATACCCAACAGCTGCTGGATCGATAAAGACCAGATCCGTTTCTCGAAGAAGAGTTTGTGGATTGTCGATGATGCGATAAGGAGGGAGGAGTCTCTTTCCCTCTTTGGGAAACTGCAGCCTGCGAGGACCTACCGTGGAAAGAATTTCTGCGGCACAGGATCCTCCAGGCCCCCCAGGGAAAATGAAGGTGATAGGCCTCTCTTCGGAATCGCCCTCTTTTGCAAAGTAGGCGACGTAGAAGAAGCTCGCGATCTTTTCTCCTGTACCTGCCAGGATCGGGCAAATGCCTGCTACTGCCTGATAGTCAAAAGTCACTCCACCGCAAGAATAGCTGTGTTCTGTAACCGAAGGCTCCAGGGTGAGCTCTTCAATAAAATCATCAATGCCATTGTTGATGGGAGAATCAGAAAAGTCATCTTCTGTTGCAGAGAGAAAGAGGGGGAGTAGGAGAAGGAGGTATTTCATAGGTCGAAGATAATACAAAAAATTTCTCGTTTGCGCAACAACCGGCATATGTTTATACTGGGACCTTCGAAGAACCTATCCTGAAAATCGACAGAAGCTCATTACTGGGGTAGGTTCAAAAGAGGATTGATAGCTCAGTGGATAGAGCACCCGCCTTCTAAGCGGGCGGTCGCAGGTTCGAGTCCTGCTCAATCCAATCCTGGAGTTTCTGTGGAAGCTTTTCTCGGCGATTATGCGATCCCCAATCTTGTTTCTTCAAAAGTTGATGAACTCTTTGCTCAGGTCGAGCGCGAAAATCTGCGGTCCCTCCCGGAGCACGAACGGCGCGACCGTCTGAACCGCCTTCTTTGCGACTGGATCGAGAAGGAGAAGACGCCCTGTTTTCTTTTGCCCACTGTGCTTGCTTTTATCGAGCGAGCCGAAAAAGAGGCCTCTCTTTTGCGCTATACCTTCAGCAGTTTTGAGCTCTGGCTGAATCAATACTCTGGCCTCTCTGCAGAAAAGAACTATGAAATCCGCGGGAAAATCGCGGGTAGATGGGTCGAGCGCAGCAGCTATCAGCATCTTTTCCCGATCGGCATGGGACAGATCTATGAGGGAGTGCATGTTGTGACTGCGCATCGCTCGCCCGATCTGGACACGACAATTGCCTCTTTTTGGGGCTGGCTCGATGCTTTTGCTGCACGGGTAGGAGATGGACTACACCTTTGGAACGTTCCGGGAGGGCCTCCTGAAGGACAGATAGAGATCGAGTGGCTGTTTCGAGCTGTTTTTGGTAAAGCGGTATTCACACATCTTGCCAAGAAGAGAACTACCCTGAATGTGACAGCGCGCGATTTGATGCGCCAGGAGCCGCTGGAGCGCGTCTCTCCGGAACAGCTGATGAGCTCTGTCAATCACGCTCGAGCAGAGAAGGCAATTGTTATCGCAGGGGCGAAGGGCTCTTTTCTTGGCGATTGGAGGGGGATCGATGTCGAGGAGGTCGGTCAGCTGATCCTGCAGGTGAGCAGCGCCGTGCGCTGGTTTGAGCATCAGCTCATCATGCTATGGATCTCTCTTTTGACAAAAGAGAGCCTCACTGCCGAGCAGGCAGGTTCTGCCATAGAAACTCTTTTTGCTACCTCCTTTTATGATTCTGAGCCTGCGCGTCATTTGTCCTCGCGGCAAAAAGAGCGTGTTGGTCGTTTTTTTGCTCATGTTGTTGGGATTCAGGAGCCATTTACCTTTGCTCTTGTGTTGCAGGGGCTGTCGCAAATGACAAAAGTCTCGTCTCCCCTTTTTGTTGCGCAGGGAGTGATCACGGCGATGCAACCTCTCTTTGTTCGCCAGGGAATGGGGGAAAAGGGTGTTATACTCTCCTTTTTGGAGAAGTCGATCGAGAAGCTTCATCAGGGGATTTTGGAGATGCGCCAGCAGATGGAGAGATTGGAAGTTGCCCTCTGCATTAAAGAAAAGGTCTTTGGCGATACTCCTGTGGCTGTTTCAATGCGCTCTGACGTAGAGGAACTGCGAAATAAAATCGGATCCGGCTCTCTTTTTCTTACAGTAGTGCATTCGGGAGATGAGGCGGCTGTTGCCGGAGTGATTTCATCTGCTACTTTGCAAAAAGCGTCTCTTGGCACTGTGAGCCTGCGCGATTTTTGCAATCGCGAAGAGATGGGGATCCCTCCCTATTTTGATGTGATTAGCGTTGTTGATCATCACAAATCGAAATTACAAACGCTCGCCCCTCCTTTGGCAGTGATTGCGGATGTACAGTCGAGCAACACACTTGTTGCTTTCCATGCCTTTCAGATCAACGACCGCTATAGCTCAGGTGGGCAAACGCGAGAGGCGGTCGAGGAGCAGATGAAGAGTGCCAAGAGCTCTTCTTTGTTGCAGAGGCTGCTTCGAAGGCGTCAGGCGCTTTCGCGGACAGGAGGCTTTTTTGTCGATCCGATCCGAGAGATGGTGGAATATTTTCATTTTCTCTATGCAATCTTTGACGATACTGATCTTCTTTCTAAAGTGAGCGGATCTGATGTTGAGTGCGTGGTGGAGCTGCTCAATCGCCTCAAGAGTCTTACTCTTGGACAAGAGGTCGAGCTCTTTTCTTTAGATGATTTGCCACGAGACCGCCTCTTTCCCAAGCGGGCGGCAGAGCGTATTTTGCGTCATCCCGAGACCTATTCGCTCTACCGCAAAGTCTCTCTTTTTCGTGCAGAGGAGGTGGAAAAGAGCCTTGTTCTCTCCGCAGAGGGGAAGGTATCGCACTTCTTTGCCGATACGAAAGAGCAAAATGGCTGCTGTCGCATAGGACAGACGAAAATTTTTGCGGGGAATGTGCCCACTTTTCTTCGCCTGGCAGAGGGGCTCAGAGCTGTTTGGCTACAGAGAGCAGAAGAGTACTCCCAGGATAGGAAAGAGGTTCTTTTGCATCTGCATATGATCAGCACGATTGCTGGGGCTGAAGAGGTCTATCGAGGCGCTTTTGGAGGCTATAACCACAAGGATGAGCTTTGGATCTGGATTCCCGAGAAGGAGGAGGTGGCAGTTGAGCTCCTCAAATGCTTTCTCACCTCTTTTCAGCACTCTCCAGGATTGCAGGGCAATCCATTAGAGTTGGAGTGTCCCTCAAAGAGCGGTCTTGCGGCCATCTTTCGAGAAAGTTTTCTGTCGATTCCCTGCAGAGAGCGCAGTGTAGAACACCCCGGGCCTATCGCAATTCTGCGCTTCACTCCGGGGTCCCTCAATTCTCGCAAAGCAATGGTTTCTCCATTCTTACCAACAAAATGAGAAGAAAGTGAGAAGATTAGGCTTTGTCGTTTTCTTCTAAAATTTCGAGGCTGACGCGCAGACCGTTGCGGCTGGCAACAGACATGAGAAGGGTGCGAATAGCATTAATCGTTTTACCCTTTTTCCCGATCACTTTCCCAATGTCGGTTTTGTCTACGCTGAGTTCGATGACAAGGGTATTCGTGCCTTCGATCTTATTAATGCGTACGTTATCGGGGTGGTCGACCAGATTCTTTACGATGTATTCAACAAACTCTTTCATTAGAAACCTCTTCTGTTAGGAGTGTACGAACAAAAATGGAGTGCTATACCTTGTCTCAAAAATTGACAAAGTTCATGAGTCAAGATTACTCAAAAATTTCTTTTCCATCCACTAATGCTGGGGAGCAGAGCGATGGGCCACAAAGGCGTTGCATCCAGAAAGAGAAATCTTCAGGTACCGGAGCGGAAAAACGCAAGGGGATTCCCGTAACAGGATGAGTGAAAGAGAGTCGATAAGCGTGCAGAAGATGCCTGGGTGGATCAAAAAGCTGGTTATAGCGATCGCTGCCATACGTGTGATCTCCCAAGATGGGAGTGCCGATGTGACGGCAGTGAACGCGAATCTGATGGGTCCTTCCCGTCAGGGGGCGCACGAGGAGAAGGCTTAGTTTCTCATTGAAGGCAAGCAGCTGAATTTCCGTTGTCGCCTCGCGTCCATCCCCGAGCACTGTCATCTCTTTTCTGTGCACAGGATGGCGCCCGATGGGTGCGGAGATGCTGCCGCTTTTGGGTTTGCCGCAGACCACGGCAAGGTACTGTTTCTCTACTGCGCGCTGCGCAAAAAGATCTACCATGCCCCGATGCGCAGCAGGTGTTTTTGCGGCGACAAGAAGCCCGGAGGTCTCTCGATCCAATCGGTGGACGATTCCTGGTCGAATGGGGTCATCTGTCGACATTTTTCCCTGGCAATGAAAGAGGAGCGCATTGACAAAGGTTCCTGACCAATGTCCAGGTGCAGGATGCACAACCATGCCGGCTGGTTTGTTGACAACGAGCAGATGCTCATCCTCATAGAGGAGTTCAAGGGGAATAGGTTCGGGTTGCAGAGAAGAGGAGGGGAGCGCCTGAAAAAGAATCTCCACCTCATCGCCCTCTTCCAGGGAAACGCGTTTTTTGACAGGGGTACCATTGACAAGGACGCACCCCTCCTCAATCAACCCCTGAAAATAGGAGCGAGAATAGTGCGGATAGCGCAAAGCCAGCAATTTATCCACGCGCATCTCCTCCTCTTCAGAGGTGACAAAAAATAATTCTGCTTCTTCGGTACCAAACCCCATGCAAATCTATCCGATGGGGGGGCAGTATAGGAAATGTTAGGATTTTCTGCTACTGATCTTGGCTTCGCATCTGTTTGAGCTGTTGCACCAGCTGATCGGAAGCGTGCTTCATGGCTGTAGCTACCTGTATGGACAGTGCATTCATAAACATTTTATCGCCTCTTTCCCCAGTCTTGGGATCGACGTAGTTATGGAGCACTTTCATGAAAGCCGTCATTGACTCGCCGCCGCCTGTGCGTTGGTGCTTGGGCTCCATGGATGCCATTTCCTGGGCTATTGCGTCATAAGAGCCCGGCGTAGGCGCTGAAGGATTTACGGTATTGGAGGTGTTGGAAGGTTGACTGTTGTCTGGGGGGGTAGTAGATGACATGGGCGCCTTGCTTCATTGTACTTTCTGAGAGAAGTTAAGGCAACATTTTATGCATCATATTCATGGCAAATAACTTACATTATTAAAAAAACTTTGTTGAAAAAAGAACTCTTTACGTACACTTCTTTAGACCTCAGTTACGCAAGAGGTCTTTTGAGGAACATGCTGCGCATTGGGGTTTGTGGAATTAATGAGAAGCGCGCCTTGTTGGAGCTTCGCGAAAGGGTGGCCCGAAGGGCGGAGTCGTTTATATCGCAAAATCTTGGATTCCCCCACCTTCTTCTTTCTACCTGCAATCGCACCGAGCTCTATTTCAGTGGAGAGGGATTGTGGAAAATAGGAGATTTTTTCTCTTCTCACTTTCCTGAGAGGGATCTTTTCTATTTTTATACAGGGGTTGAAGCGTTTTCCCATCTGTGTAAGGTGACATCAGGTCTTGATAGCGCTCTTTTGGGAGAGACGGAGATTCAGCATCAGGTGAGGCTTGCCTATGCGCGCGCTGCGAAGAGAAGGACTTTGAGCAAGGAGCTGCACTTTGTTTGTCAAAAAGCGCTGCGTGTCGGCAAGCAGGTGCGAAAAGAGTGGCTTCCCTCTCCTTTGCTCTTTTTTGAGATGCTTTGGCAGGTTGCAGAGGAACATTGCGAAGGGAAGAGGGTGGATGATCTTTTGTCTCGCGTTCTTCTTGTGGGGTGGACGGAGATGAATCGCCGTTTTGCTCATTTTCTACAGCAAAGGGGCTCTTTTTCCCTTGCTCTTGCGACCTCTCATTTTCCTTTGACAGGACAAATTCCCGGAGTAGAGATCGCTTCCCGCTTGCTTTTACAGGAATGGCAACGGTTCGACTGGCTCATCTTTGCTGCGCGCGCTTCAGATTATCTGCTCAAGGGGGAGGGGGAGAGTCGCCAACTTCTCTTTGATCTCAGCGTGCCTCGCAACGTGGATCCTTCCATACAAGGTGTTTCTCTGTGGAATATAGAGGAAATCCAAAAGCGATGTGTTCGCGAAGAGGAGCATCGGCGTTCTTTAGATGCGTGTCACCGTTTTGTCGAAGAGAGTGCAGAGCGCTACCAGGAGAGGTATATCGAAAAAAGTCTTATCCTTTCTGGTATTGGCCTCTCCGACCATTGATGAGTTGAAGAATCTTATCGAATTTGCGCAGGCACTGAAGGAGATTGATCAACTTTTTCGCATCCTCTTGATCTCCTGTTGAAGAGGTGCCCTCTTTCTGCAGAAGGGCTTCCAGTTTCTCCAATTTTTCTGCATCGGAAGCCACTTTCTCTTCTCTGCCAAGCGATGGGATCAGTTGGTGGGAAAAAAGCGATTTGCTGGCGCTGATATCTTGGGGTAGTTCGGGGAAAAGTGCCCAGGAACTTCTCTTTTCCACTCCTACTGCGAAGAGAGCGGAAAATTCATCAAATGCCCATGGAGCCGAGGAGACAACTTCCGTTTTTTGCGGAATAAGTCTGGACTCCTCGATCTGGCTTGCTTCAAACAGTTGCTGGTCTTTTGCATAGCGAATCGAAGCATCAATGCCCAGATTGTCGATAGTGCGCGGTTTCGCCGTCATATATGTACAGGATAACTGAAGAATCTATCTCGGTAAAGAGGCCTATATACACAAACAACCTCAAGAGTTGACAGCAAGAACTAGGATTTAATGAGAAAAGTTGCAGGAAGTGTCGTAAAAAAACGCTGCTCAAGGCAAGAAGAGCATGATAGGAAGGATTTGCATGATATGCTTGATAAGGATGTCTAGAAAG
>JAGWKO010000048.1 GCA_028873295.1 Verrucomicrobiota bacterium | reverse complement strand
GATGAGAAGGATGTGCATGATACGCATGATAAATTTATCATGCGTATCATGCACATCCTTCTCATCATGTTTTCTTCCTAAGATCAAAGGCCAGTTGTCAACTTTTGAGCCATTTTCGGTGTATAATGCGCATTGTCTATTTTGGGACTCCCTTTTTTGCACTCTCTATTCTTCGCTTTCTTATCCAGTCCGGCATTTCTGTTTCTGCTGTAGTCACAAAGCCGGATCGCCCCAAGGGAAGAGCGTTGGAGTTGCAGCCTCCACCGGTGAAGGCGTGGCTGCAGGAAGAGAAGCTTTCTATCCCTGTTTTCCAACCGCAAAAATGTTCTGACCCCTCTTTTCTTGCAGCGATGCAAGAGATGGAGCCAGATCTTTTTGTCGTGGTCGCTTTTGGCCAAATTCTCCCCCTGGCTCTTCTTAAAATTCCGAAGAAGGGCGCAATCAATGTTCATGCGAGTCTTTTGCCCAAGTATCGGGGTGCTGCCCCTATTCAGCGCTCGCTTCTCTCAGGAGACAAAGAAACCGGGGTGACTATACAGAAGATGGCACTTGAGCTTGATGCTGGGGAGGTCGTAGCTACGGCGAGGATGGAGATCGATCCCAACATGAATGCAGGAGCCCTGGAAGCAGGACTCTGTGAGCTTGCCAAGCCTCTTCTTCTTGTTGTTCTCAATGCTTATCGTAAGGCTGTCCCCCCGAGCACGCCCCAAGACGCAAGTTGTGTTACCTATGCTCAGAAGATCTCTGTTGAAGAGGGAGAGATTCATTGGGACCGCCCAGCAGAGGAGATTCATAATCGGATCCGCGCGTTTGCTCCCCGTCCTGGTGCTTGGACCTGGTGCTTGATGGGGCAGGAGATGAAGAGAGTGAAGATCTTAGAAACAGAAATTATCGATCTGCCCGGAACGCCTGGAAAATTCCTTTCAAGAGAACCAGTCGTGGGTTGCGGAGAGCGATCGCTCCATATTCGTAAAATCCAGACAGAAGGGAAGCAGGCGCTTTCAGGCGAAGCATGGCTGTGTGGATTTCCTTCCCTACCGCACTTTATTGTGTAAGTTCTTGACTCTGTAATTCCGTAAAATATTATTTTTATATTGACAATTACAATATTGTATGATATAATTCATTATATAAATTATATAAAAATGAATGCAATATGAATACATCAGCAGTTATTACCCCCTATTCAAATCCGGCATTATGCCAAAGCAGCACAATGGGAGTGAAACAAGAGGGCAGGGAAAGAACGGTCAGCATGCTCTTCTCCCTTCCCGATGCTCTTTTCCACCAAATTTTCACCTACCTGACGACGAGGGATCTGGCCCGCTGCAGCCGCACTTTCCGGGTCATGCGCACAGAGGTCACGGGTTACACAACAAAGTACAGGGAGATCTGGAATACAACGCTTCTTACCATTGCGAATCCCGTTTCAGAATTGGCAAGAGCCATCCTCAACAGGGGGATAGCAGATCACATTAAAATCGCCAGGATAGCAGCTGGCATGCCAAAAGCGGTAAAACAGGAGATCGCAAACGAGATTTCTCAAGAAGGGCCAGCATCAGAGCGAAAAGCAAAAGCGCTGGCGCTCCTGGAAGCGCCAGCAACGCAAATCGAAAGCGCCAGCAACACAACGGAAGTGAACCGTGTGAGCCTACTGTATATAGCTCTCTCAATGGCGTATGCAGGCTGCCGGCTGGAAGATCTGATTGCCAGCATAGAAAGGATAGCCGGCCTATGGATCCGCGATAACATTTATGGCGAGGTCGCAAAAGCCATGGCCGCAAGAGGTGCAAGACAGCAGATGCTACTTGTCATCATAGAAAAAATAAGACAAGGAGGGTGGCGTGACGCGACTTGTGTCGATGTCGCAAAAACTATGGCTGCAAGAGGCGCAGGATCGGAGGAACTGCTTCCTATCATAGGAAAGATAATAGGGGCATGGGATCGCGACTTTGCTTTTAGCGAGGTCGCAAAAGCGATGGCTGCAAGAGGCGTAAGACCAGAGGAGTTGCTTGCCATCATAGGAAGGATAAGCGCATCGAGGCGCCCGGTGGCTTTTCTTAAGATCGCGGAAGCTATGGCCGCAAGAGGCGCGGGCCAGGAGGAGCAGCTTGCCATCATGGAAATGATAGAAACTGTAGAGAAGCGCGACTGGGCTTGTTGGCTTCCTATCATAGGAAAAATAGGCACGAGGTGGAGTGACTACGATTTTTGTGCGCTCGCAGAAACAATGGCTGCAGGAGGCGTGGAAGAGAGGGCGCTGCTCCCCGTCATAGGAAAGATAAAAGCCGCAGAACTGCGCAACAGAGTTGATATCGCGATCGCAAAAGCGATGACTGCAAGAGATGCGGGAGAGCTGGCGCTGCTTCCCATCATGAACGAGATAGAAAAAAGCAACTCGCAGTTGTCCGACAGCGTTCGTTACAAACTTGCAAAAGCGATGGTTGCAGGAAGCGCGGAACAACTTCTTACCATCATAAGACAGATAAGAGACGTAGAGATGCGCAGGATAACTTATTGCAAGATCGCAAAAATGATGGCTGAAAGAGGCGCGG
Source organism: Verrucomicrobiota bacterium (assembly GCA_028873295.1). Taxonomy (GTDB): domain Bacteria; phylum Chlamydiota; class Chlamydiia; order Chlamydiales; family SM23-39; genus JAGWKO01. Next base: position 8,132 of record JAGWKO010000048.1, on the reverse strand, counting down.
GACAGACGGGGCTTCTTACCATCATGGAACTGATGGGATTCTTAGGAGGCTACGAGAGTGATTTCGAGATCGTAAAAGCGATGGCTGGAAGAGGTACGGCCCTGGAAGAGATCCTGGGCGTCCTAACCGTCTAAGAACAACGCCAATTTTGATGGGTCTTTACAGTATGGCAATCCTCATGGCAAAGTCGAGACAATGCAAGTCATATCATTTGCATTGATAATTATCAATGCAAAAAGTATTGCCTGAAAAATTGACGGTTGGGTAAGATAATTGTCTTATATTTTCTGGGATAGGTTTTTATGAGTCCCTTATGGCGACAGATCCAAAGACAAACTTTTACCAGCGTTGCGGCTCTTGCCGATTTCCTCGAGCTTCCTCCCTTATTGCAAAAAAGATTGCTTGTAAGGGCGCGGTTCCCTTTGCGGCTCCCCTATCGACTGGCCGAGAAAATTGAAAAAAAAACTTTAGACGATCCTCTCTTGCGACAATTTGTCCCTCTGATGGATGAGGAGATGCAAAATAGTGGGTTTTGTGCAGATCCAGTGCAGGACCAGCAGTTTCGCAAGGCAAAGAAGCTTCTTCACAAATATCAGGGTAGGGCGCTTCTTTTGGCGACAAGCGCTTGTGCAATGCACTGCAGATTTTGTTTCAGGCAGCATTTTCCCTATGAGACTGACGAGCCCTCCTTCACGCAAGAGCTGCAATACCTCTCTGAAGACTCCTCAATTTCTGAGGTGATTCTTAGCGGGGGTGATCCTCTTTCTCTCGGCGATGAGCGTCTTGATGCTCTCTTGAGTGCACTTGCAAAGATCCCTCATGTTCGCCGCATCCGTTTTCATACCCGCTTCCCTATTGGGATCCCTGAAAGAATTGATGATTCCCTGATTCAGATTCTGCAAAAAGTAGATAAGCAGATCTATTTTGTTTTGCATATTAATCACCCTCGAGAGGTTGACACTGGGCTCTTTGCTTTCTTACGTCGACTGCTTCAGATTGGCATACCTCTTCTCAGTCAAACAGTGCTTCTCAAGGGGGTTAATGATGACCTTGAAGTCCTTGTCGAACTCTTTGAATCTCTGGTTGATGGGGGTATTATTCCCTACTATCTTCATGAGCTCGATCCTGTAGAAGGGGGCGCTCATTTCTTTGTGGCGAAGGAGAGAGAAAGGGAGTTGGTACAGGCGCTGCAGGCTCGTTTGCCAGGTTACGCTGTTCCTCGTTGGGTGCGCGAAGAGCCAGGCAAAGCGCATAAGATCATTTTGACAGAGCAATGAGTTACATCCTTTCGACGGTGCGGAGTCCGAGGATCAGGAGCCCTTGGTGAAGGATACGCCCTGTGAGATCAGCAAGGGCAAGGCGGCTTTTTTCTTCAGGCGATCCAATCACCTGGCAGTCGCGGAAAAAGAGATGGAAAGTTTCTGCAAGCTCGTAGAGATAGTCTGCGAGTTTGTGCATAAGGAGATCCTGCGTTACCTGGTCGATGATCTCGCCAAAGCGGCGAATATGCAGAGCCAGCGCGATCTCTGTGGGATGTTGCACGAGAATGGGGAAGAGGAGGCGCTCCTCAAGCGGGCAGCCCGCCTTGCGCTTTATCCCCTGAATGCGCACATAGGCATAGAGAAGAAAGGTCGCTGTGTTGCCTTCAAAGCGAAGCATGCGCTCATAGCTGAAGGTGTAGTCTTTTGTGCGGCAAGAGGCGAGATCCGCATATTTAACGGCGCCAATGCCAAGAACTCTCTCAAGCATTTTCCGCTCTTCTAAAGGAGCGTTGGGAAGCCTTTCCTGAATGAGAGCGCCTGCATGGTCAATTGCCTGCGTAAGAAGGTCGATCAGCTTTTCTGTGTTCCCTGAGCGCGTTTTGAACTTTTTCCCATCATTCCCAAGCACGAGGCCAAAGCCCACATGATCGAAATGCACCTTTTGAGAATCGAGCCAGCCTATCTTTTCTACTGCTGCAACAAGCATCTGAAAATGGAGCGATTGCCCTACATCAGCTACGATTACAATGCGATCCGCTTTCTCTACAAAGATGCGATGGTAGAAGGCTGCAAGATCGGTCGTCGCATAGTTGTATCCGCCATCTGATTTTTGAATGATCATGGGCAGAGCTTCGCCTTCGCGGTTTTTAAACCCTTCAAGAGAAACGCACTTGGCCCCATCGGAGAGATGAACAAGCCCCGCACTTTCAAAAGCATCGACAATCTTTTTGAGAAGAGGGTTATAAAAAGATTCTCCGCGCTCCTCGATTTTTACATCCAGAAGATCGTAGATCTGTTGAAATCCGATGCGGGAAATCCGGCATAGTAGCTTCCAGCAGCGAAGCGATTCTTCATCCCCCGATTGCAGGGCAACTACCTCAAGTTGTGCTCTTTTTTTGAATTCAGGATCGCGATCAAATTCCTCTTTTGCAGCTCTGTACCAGCGCATCAGATCTTCCAGGGCAGTCTCTTCCTCACCACGCAATACCGCGGGGGCAAAGCGCTTCATGTAAGTGATGAGCATGCCAAATTGCGTTCCCCAATCCCCGACATGATTGAGCCGCAGCACATCGTGGCCAAGAAATTCAAAAAGCCGCGCGATCGCGTCCCCAATGATCGTCGAGCGAATGTGCCCAATGTGCAGCTCTTTTGCTACATTGGGGGAAGAAAATTCTACGATGATCCGCTTCTTTTCTTCGGGTGCTGCGGCTCCCAGAAGAAGGTCGTTCTTCTGTTGCTCCAATTCCTTTGAGAGGAAAAGAGAAGAGAGCGTGATATTGATGAACCCGGGGCCTGCAATCTCTACTTTTTCAGCAAGCGATGTATCAAGTTGCGCAATGATGCGACGTGCCACTTCCTGAGGCGGAAGTCGCAGAGACTTTGCCAGCGATAGAGCGCTGTTGCATTGATAATGCCCAAAGGCCTTCTGTGCGCAGGGAAAGAGTTCCACGGCAGAAGGGTTAATGGGGGTGGCAAAAGCAGCGCCCATTGCTTGAGCCATCTGTTCGCGAAGCAGGGAAAGCAGTGTCTTCATTTTCGGTCTATACAGTCAGGCAGGGGAAGCGCAGAGGGGCCGTTCTTTTCCCTACGCCATAGCGCAAGCGGTAGGAAGCAAGCGCCAGCGCCGCCTCTTGTGTCGACTGCTGCTTCTTCTCGGCGATCTCGTAGATCGTAAGAAGAGTGTCGTAGATCTCGTGCGTCTTTTGGCGAGAGAGCAGAGGGTCATACCCATTGATCTCAAGTTCCGCTGCAACATTGATGAGTCCCCCCGCGTTGATCACAAAGTCAGGAGCATAGAGAATGGAGCGATTGCGCAAGAGAATGGAATCCTTGTCTGAAAGCAGCTGGTTGTTTGCTGCGCCTGCGATCGCTTTGCAGCGCAGTTGAGGGATTGTTTGGCTGTGCAAAATGCCGCCCAACGCGCAGGGAGCAAGAAGGTCGCACTCTGTTTTCCAGATCTCTTTTGTGTCGACAACTCGCGCGCGATATTTTTTTGCGAGAATCTCCACCTTTTTCTGGTCAATGTCAGAAAGAATGAGTTTTGCACCGGCCCAAAAGAGGTAGTCTGCAAGAACGGAGCCGACACTACCCAGTCCCTGGATCGCAATTGTCTTGCCCTCTACGGAGTCGCAGCCAAAGCGCGCCTTGAGCGTCGCCTGAATACCGCGAAATGTCCCCCAGGCGGTAAAAGGGCTGGGATTACCGCTGCTCTCTGCGTGCGGTGTGCCCACGACAAAAGGAGTTTTTTTCGCAATGGTCGCCATGTCTTCCAACGTTGACCCCACATCTTCTGCGCAGACATAGGCACCTTCGAGCTGCTGCACCGCTTCCGCAAAAGCAAAAAGAAGCTCTTCATTCTTCTGTGTTTTGGGGTCAGCAATGATCACGCTCTTTGCTCCGCCAAATCCCACGCCCGCAATTGCCGCCTTATAGGTCATCGCGCGAGAGAGCCGAAGCACATCCTCCAGCGCCTGCTCAAAAGAGGGATAGGGCTGAATCCTGGTGCCCCCCAGAGCCACATTCCCCAATGCTCTGCTATGAATGGCAATGATGCTTGTGAGTCCTGCTTTAGGGCAGCTCACCTTAATCACGCGCTCAAAACCATCGATGTCGATTGTCTCGAGGTGAAGATCTTTTTGAGTGGAAAGTGAATAATTCACTGGGGTCTACTCCTTGTTGTCCGCAAGTATACCAGCCAAAGAGTTGGAAGTTCAAGCTGCTATAATTTTTGACGTTTTACTCTCTTTTTTGGTAGACTGTGTCCGTTTTCATGGTAATGAGTAGTGTGATGGCTTCTTTGCGTATTACAGAACAGCAGAAAGAGTTTCTGCTTCAGTTTCTTAAGAAAAATCGCGGCGCTGATCTGGTGGCTGTTTACCTCGCTTTTGTCGAGGATAAATACCATCTTCGCCCCGTTCTTTTCCCAAAAGAGAAGATGATTTATCAGAGTTTTGAGCAGCTTACCTCTCATCTGGAAGCGCAAGGCAAGCTTTGGAGAGAAAAAGAAATTGTTATCCAGTTCGGACAGGAAAGTGTTAATGACCTGACGAAAAAGATCTACATCTGCCCCTTTACGGGAAAAGTTTTTGGCGACAATACGCATCCCAACCCTCAGGATGCCATTTATGATTGGGTTTCTACCTGTCCTGAGAATAAGGAGCGCGTTGGCGGCCTTCCTGTGAAGAAATTCTTTGTCTCCGAAGATCCGGATGTCATCAAGAATTATATCAGTGAGAGAAAGGCTTCAGTAAAGAAGGTGGTCTACTCGTCTGCTTTGACAGGAAAACTTTTCAATAGCAAGGCAGCTGTGATTGACGATTTTGCGCAGCATCACGTCAAATCGCTCAATCTTTTGGAAGTACAGAACCAGAACCGCTACCAGATTGAAGAAAAATTTCTCTCCTTCATTCAAGATCATCTCACTGAAGAGAAAATAGCGCAGTTTGTCGATGGCCTTTCTCATTACCCCGAGTTCCAATCCTACGTTGCGAAGTGGGTTGAAGCAGATTAATTCTCCCGAGGAGATGCGCGAGCGCGGGGAGAAGCTGGGCAGCCTGCTGACTCCTGGGGCGACCTTGCTCCTTTTCGGAGAGTTGGGGGCTGGAAAGACCACATTTGCGCAGGGCGTTGCCTTGGCGCTCGGCATCAAATCTCTTGTGTCAAGTCCCACTTTTTCCTACCTCAATATCTATACGGAAGGGACGATGCCCCTTTATCATTTTGACCTCTACCGTTTGCGAGGCATTTCTGATTTTTTAGAGTTGGGCTTTGCGGAATATGTGGGGGGCGATGGGGTGGCACTGATTGAGTGGCCGGAGAGATTGGAAGGGTGGAAGATCCCCAATGCCAGGGCGCTCTATTTTTCTCATACAGGAATTGGAACTCGCGACTATGGTGAAGCTTTTGAAGGATGAAATATTTGTTTGCATAGATTGTGAGTCTACGGGACTTGAGCCAAAGAAGGATCGCATTATCGAGATTGCTGTGGCCTCTTTTACTTTGGATCAGGTGGTGGAGTCTTTTGAGTCTCTCATCGATCCGGAGTGCGCTATCCCGCAGGAGTCGCAAAAAATCCATGGCATTACGGCGGAGATGGTGTGCGGCAAGCCAAAGATTGCGGAGGTATTGCCCCAAGTGCTTGAAATTGCCAAGGGGAAAATTTGGGTGGGGCATGGCATCGATTTTGATCGCGCTCTGATCCTTGCTGAGGCAAAGCGCTATGCGATTCCCTGTTCCTTTGAAGATCAGCCCTTCGTCGATACCTTGCGCATGGCAAGGCTTTACGGAGAGTCTCCTGTCAACTCATTGCAGCAGCTCAGACGGCACTTTAATATTGCGGCGGAGGGGGCTCATCGTGCAATGGGCGATGTCCTTGTGAACATTGAGGTCTTTAAGCATTTGGTAAAGTCTTATCAGACGACAAAAGAGCTTTTGAATCTCTTGCAAAAACCGATCCGAATGCGCACAATGCCACTTGGGAAGTATAAGGGGCGAAAATTCGACGAGATTCCTATGGAATATCTTCTCTGGGCAGAGAAAAAGGACTTTGACCAGGATCTTCTCTACTCTCTTCGCCTTGAAATTCGGAGCCGCAAAAAGGGAGGCAATTTCTCTCAGGCGGGGAACCCTTTCAATAACCTATGAACATGCTGCGCGATCTTTCCCTCCAGGACGCCAAGGTGCTTCTTCGCATCGACGCCAATGTCCCGCTCTCTCCAGAGGGTGAGATTCTGGATGAGACGCGTCTTGTCGCCTCTTTAGAATCAATTCGCTACCTTTTATCCAAGGGAGCTGCCCTGATACTGATTTCCCACCTCGGGCGGCCAAAAGGGAAGAAAGAGGAGCGCTACTCTCTTCGTCCTGTTGCTGAAAGACTTTCTCTCCTCTTGGGACAGCCAGTGCCTTTGGCTCCCGACTGTATTGGACCAGCGGTCGCTGAGCAGGCGGCTCTTCTTCGTTCGGGAGAGCTGATGCTTCTGGAGAATGTGCGCTTTCATATAGGAGAGGAGGAGCCGGAGAAGGATCCCTCTTTTGTGCAGAAGCTGGCCTTGCTGGGTGACACCTATGTCAACGATGCCTTCGGAACCGCGCATCGGAAGCACAGCTCGACAGCGCTTCTTGCGCGTTATTTTCCAGGAAGGGCAGCGGCCGGATTTCTCATGGCGCGGGAACTGCAGGCTCTTTCTCCTTTTCTTTCTCCAAAGCGCCCTTTTGATCTTATCCTCGGGGGAGCAAAAGTGTCGACCAAGGCAAAAGTATTAAAGCCCCTGCTCGATCGTGTGGACCATCTTTTTCTTGGTGGCGGTATGGTCTACACCTTTCTCAAAGCGCAGGGCATTCCCGTTGGCGACTCTCTAGTGGAGGAGTCAGCTTTTCCTCTTGTCAAAGAGCTGCTTTTGCATCCCTCTCTGCAGCTGCCTGTCGATCTCACGATCGCAAATCGCTTTGTGCAGGACGCTGAAGAGCGTATAATCGACGTTTCTGCGGGGATTCCTTCGGGATGGCAGGGGATGGGCGTTGGGCCGAAGACAGTTGAAAAATGGGCCTCTTTATTAGAGAAAGCTTCGATGATTTTTTGGAATGGGCCTCTTAGCGTTTATGAGTTTCCCCGGTTTGCAACTGTGTCGGAACAGATGGTGCACGCTCTTTCCAGAATGGGAGAGCGCGTTGTTGTGGGTGGGGGAGACTCTGTTGCGATGATTCAAAGGATGGAGATGAGTTCCCGATTTTCCTACCTCTCCACAGGAGGAGGCGCGACTCTTGAGTTTTTAGCTTTTGGGCATCTTCCAGGGGTTGATTCATTAGAGGGGCCATCTCATGGCTAACGTTTGGGCAATTGGCGATCTACATTTAAGCTTTGGTGTCAAAAACAAGGGCATGGAGCTGTTTGGTCCCGAATGGAAAGATCATGCAGAGAAAATTGCCGCGCATTGGAAAGCTCTCATTCATCCCGATGACCTTGTCCTTATCCCTGGTGATATCTCCTGGGCAATGCGTCTTGAAGAGGTGCAGGCGGATCTGGAGTGGATTGATCGGCTGCCCGGCACAAAAGTGATGATCAAGGGCAATCATGACTATTGGTGGGGTTCGCTGAAGAAGGTGATGGCTATACTGCCCCCATCCATCCATTTGATTCAAAACCAGGCGTTTCATTGGCGCGGTATCGCTGTCGGAGGGGCCAGACTTTGGGACAGCCCCGAATACAGCTTTTCTTCCTACATAGAAAGGCGCGAGAATCCAAAAGCAAAACAGGAAGAAGAGGAGATTCAGGAAGAGTTGCAGGAGAAGATCTTTGAAAGGGAGCTTGTCCGCCTTACTCTCAGCCTTCAGAGTTTTCGCCCCGATGCCAAGGTGCGCATTGCCATGACGCACTACCCCCCCATCGGAGCAGATCTTGCTCCTTCGCGCGTCTCAGAGATTCTGGAGCGTTTTGGAGTAGAGATCGCAGTTTTTGGCCATCTTCACTCAATTAAAAAGGAACTTCCTCTTTTCGGAGTGAAAAATGGCGTGCGCTATCTTCTTGCCTCCGCAGATTATATTCACTTTCAGCCGATCCCGTTATACCCAAACAAGATGAAGAGTTGACAACTGGCCTTTGGTCTCAGGAAGAAAACATGATAGGAAGGATGTGCATGATACGCATGATAAATT
>JAGWKO010000083.1 GCA_028873295.1 Verrucomicrobiota bacterium | reverse complement strand
TTTGATTCGATCTCGAACGCGGCCATCACGTTCTTTTTTATGCTTAACCAGAAGTTCTTCTTTTTCGAACGGATCTAAAAAACTCATGCCAGCATTATGCTGTCAACTGAAATTTTTATCACGTCAATTCTTCATTCACGAAAGGTATAAATCACACTTGATGTAGCGGCAGAGGAAAGGGGAGTCGATCCTTTTCTTTCTTATAGAGGCTTTCTCCGAGGAAGGTGATAAAGATCTTTTCTTTCTGAAGAAGTTCGGTGGAGAGCGTTTGGGCAACTTCCTGGGAAGTGGCGGCAAGAAGCGTTTCTCTAAACTGAGCCCTTTTCTGATGTGTGCGGCCGGTTCTTTCCCAGCCATAGGCAAGGAGAGCTTTGTCTCCAGGGGCAACAGGGGCGTCAAGACTTTGTAGAGCAGAGAGCTTTGCCTCTTCGAGATCTGAAGGGCGAAATTTGCCCTGGGAGATCTTTTCCAGAGCTTTTTGAAACGCTTTCCAGGTTTTGGAAAGATGGGGGTCGCGATAGGAATAGAGATAGAAATTGCCGGAAGAAGGAGAAAAGCTGGCGCCCGCTCCATAGGCACCGCCCTTTTCCCTCACTTCAGTGTGCAAAGAGCAGTTTTGCAATAGTTCCGCAGCAAGAAAAAGAAAGGGTGCTTGGGGATCGCGATAGGAGAGCGTTCGGGTTCCCAAGGCAATGGAGGCTACCGGAGATGCAATGGAACGCGCTTGCGACGCAACGCTTGGCAAGGCGTAGTCTCCACGCCAGGGGAGGAAATTTTTTTTGCAGGAGAGCTTTTCTTCTAAAGGAGAAAGCGCTTTTCTCCACGATTCGTCTTCAGAGGTGACGATCAGATCAAAAGAAGAGGGGGAAAAGAGTCTCTTCGAGAGAGAAACAAGACGGTCGATGAGATGGTCCATCGCTTTTGCCCCTTCTACAATCGCCTGAAAGTAGGAGAGTCCATGCCACTCTTCAAAGAGAAAAGAGGGGAGAGAAAAGGAGGAGAGCGCAAGTTGCGATGCATAGGAGAGCCCCTTCTGAGAGAGGCGATGTTTGAGCGAGGTCACATGCTGATCGATCAACTCCCTGAGGCGATTGCGATCGCTGAAATCGGGAGAGGCAAAGAGATCTGCCATGAGAGAAAAGAGCTCCTCATGGTTCCTTCCCAAACATTTCCCCCGCAGTCCAAAGGTGGGTGCGACAAGAGTTGGGTCTTTGTGAGGGATGTGTAAACTCAAAGAAGAGAAAATGCCTCCAGTAAAGCGATGCTGTTTTGCAAGATTCTCCTCGTAAGTGCATCCGCCAGCGCCCAATTCAGGCAAAAGACGGGAAAGAAGAGAGAGCAGGGGAAGATCCTCGCGCTCAATGTGCGGAAGATCGAAAAGAAGATCCGCATAGAGAATCCGATTCGTAAAACAACTATGGTGAAAAAGATGCAAATCTCCCCGTTTTTCGCGTGTTAGAGGGAAGTCTGCAACATGGGGGGGAATGTCTTTGAGCTCAAGTTTGGGAAGCGAAGAGAGATCCTGATTTTCAGTCTTCTCCAAATAGGTAGCAAGAGCCTCATCATCGCGTATGATCCTCTCTTTCTCCTCCGATGTGAGCTTTTCCTGAAGAGCTGCAAGAGCTTCCTTCTCCTCATCCGCCTCCCGGGCTTCAAGAGTAGGGTCCGGTTTCATGGTAAGCTGTATACAATGCCTATTGTCAAGAAGAGTGCGGCGAAGAAGCCCAGAGAGAAACTGAGGATCTTCGCAGCGCCTGCGCAAATTGGCAAAAAGATGATGAATCGAAAGAGCAGTCTCAGGGTCAACACCTTGTTGCGCAAGAAGCCCCGCCCGGAAAAAGAGCGTAAGCCCGAAAGGCCCTTCATCCCCGTTGATCTCACTGCGCTCGAATTCAAACTGATGCAAGCTCGCTTCGATCTCTTCTTTGGGGAAGGGTCTCTCTGCGATCTCTGCACATGTTTTGTAAATAAGAGCTCTGATCTTATCAGCATCTTCCGGATTACACCCTTTGCAAAGGATAACCCAGGGAGCAATGGCGATTTGTGTGTCCAGGGCGGAGGAGACCTGAAGGAGAAGTCCTGACTTGAGAAGAGCCTTGCGCAATGGCGATGCATCATGCTCCAAAAGCAGGCTGTTTAAAAGAGAAATGGCTAAAAGTTCCTCCTGATGCGTTACAGGAGCTGTCAGCCATGCAAGCGCCACAATACTTCTTTTATCCAGAGA
>JAGWKO010000047.1 GCA_028873295.1 Verrucomicrobiota bacterium | reverse complement strand
AAACATGATGGGAAGGATGTGCATGATACGCATGATAAATTTATCATGCGTATCATGCACATCCTTCCCATCATGTTTTCTTCCTGAGACCAAAGGCCAGTTGTCAACTCTTCATCTTGTTTGGGTATATAGTCCCCCAAAAAAGAAGCGAAATTTGGCTCAAAAGAACCCGAAAATCGACAGAATCTCAGTTACGCAAGAGTCTAATAACCGTGGGAGTTGCCGCAGCCGCAAGAGGACTTGACGTGGGGGTTAGAGATTTTAAACCCTGCCTCATGAAGGCCATCAACATAATCGATCACAGAGCCAACGAGGCGCTCTGCCGATTTATGATGCACGTGGATGGCGATCCCTTCGGATTCAAAGAGGGTGTCGCCTGTTTTTGCCTTTTCTGAAAAATCGAGGAAAAAGGAGAAGCCGCTGCATCCCGCTGCCTTTTCTCCAAAGCGCAGACCCCAGCCAGCTTTCCCTTCCTGTTCGAGGATTTGGCGCAGTTTTTGCGCTGCTTTTGGCGTGATGGTGATGGCGTCAGGAGAGCCTTCATCTGTGCTTAGGATGGTATTGAGGCGGTCAATCAGAGAGTTGATCTCCTCTTCTGTTTTCCCATGGCCATACATTCCCCCCTCGAGCGTTTCCCAAGTAGAGGCGGAGCAGCCGACGCAATGGAGCCCTGCATTTGCCATCTCTTGCGCGAGAAGGTTGCCTTTTTGAGGAAAGCGTTGAAAAATTTCCTCGATTGTCATGGTTCGGTAGATCTTTTCTTCTGACATAGCTGACATAGACATTCTCCTCACAATTTTAGATGTACAAGCCCTTTGAGGATGCGGCACTGGCAGGCAAGCCTCTCCCGATGGCACTCTCCAAGAAAATCAGCTTCCGCCTGATTAAACTCGGAAAGATTCTCCATTCCCGAAGTCACCTCGACCACACAGGTCCCACAGACCCCCTCCGTACAGGCAAAAGGCACGCCCGACTGCTCGCACGTTTCCATAATGGGACTGTTTTCCGGAAGGTCGAATTCCTCTCCCTCAATGACTAGCTTTGGCATGGCGGTAAGTTTAGCAGGTTGGTTGGATTAAGGGAATAGGGGATGGGAAGGTGGGAAGGGTTGTGGTGTCAGGTAGTTAGGGTGTGAAGTAAATAATTTATGAATTGTTTGGTGCGGTGTTTAGTTTTGTAATGCTGTAATTTGTTGTTGATTTATAATTATTGATTTTGTATAATTAACGTTATAGTTAATAAGTTTATGTTAATTAATAAATGATTGGAGTAATTATGAATAACGTCAGTAATACAAATACAAATACGAATCAAGTGGACCCAACTCGGGGGGATAAGATCTGGCGGATGGCAAGAAGTTTGTATCACGCGCCAGGTGCATATGGATTTAAGCCATTTCAAAAGATTTCTGCAATGGGAGAATGGGCAATGGCAAAAATGGCAAGGGAGAAAAATCCTCTTGTAGATAGATCGGTAGTGAAGATAAAGGCGCATTGGGAGGGTAATGAACGCTCTGAAGAAGGCAACAAATTCTGGTGGGCCGGCATCTCTGGAGAGACGGGCTTTTTTGAAGTGCCGAGAATGCGGGATTACGAGGCGGTCCTAGAGGAGACCACGGGAGAGAAGAACGGGGCAGATTCACATTGTATTCGATTTAGCGAACAGAAGGTGAAAAAATTCGTTGAGTTCCAAGGTCCAAACAAGTACAAACATCGACCTCTTGAGGAACAGCTTCGTGGGTTAATTAGCATTTATCATAAATTGGTGGAATCTATTGGATATGGGGATGTTCTTGCACAGGGTAAGTATAGGGATCAACTCCAGATTGCTCTTAAGTTGATTAAAGCCGGAATTGTGAAAGACAACATACAGGATAATCAAGTAGAGAAATTGTTGCAAAATCTGTGTGGGACTTGTTCAGATCCTGCCAATAAAGACAAATTGCTCTGGGTAACTCTTAGCAGCGAGTTGAATGGGACTCGAAACGTCGAAGAAGAAGTGGTTGTTCCTGAGGTTCCTCTCGTTGCACCAGAGCAAATGTGGTTCAAGCCGGAAGGGCATTGGTTTGCAAAACTCTATACCGCAGAGGAAGTTGGGGCTCTGAAGGCCAAAGGTGAGCAAGAGAAAGCAGCGCGTGATGCTGCTAAAGCAGTGCTGGAAGAGCAGAAGGCAGCAGAAGAGCTGAGAATCGCTAGAACAGGCCTTGAAGAGGCAGTTGAGAGTATTCAAGAGTATGTTCAGTTGGTGAATGGTAAAATAACAAAATTGCAAACGAGTCATGACACGAATTCTGGTAATATAGAAAATAAAAATAGAGAATCTTATGATTTAACGACGGAAATTAAACGAATTGAGGGTGAATTATTAAGAATAGAAACATCAGGAAATGATACTGAGAAGAAATACGCCCTACCTGTCCTCGAAAGAGAGCTACAGAAAGCTCGTTTGGATTTAATAGGTATTAACAATGAGATTCAAGACTTGAAAATACAGAATGCTGGTACACAGAAAGCAATCAATCGTCTAACAGAACATGTGCAGAAGAAAAACGGCGCCATTGAGAAGTGGAGAGATAACGTTGTGAATCAGGAAGAAAATGTTAATACATTGCAAACCGCAGCAGAAGCGCTGAGGACCGAGCATGATGCTCCAGTTGGAAACGCAAACTTGCAAGCAGATTTAGAGGAGATACCAAATCTTAAAATAAAGAAGCCTCAGGTTCAGGAGGGCGGAAAACCTTCGATGTTGTTCCGTCAGACCAGTGTCGTGCTGGTTAATGCGTTTCGTGGCATCAGCAGTAGCAAGGTCGATAGTGTAGGAGGAGACGTGAAGCTTTCTCCTGTGTCACCGGATCCAGAAGGAATTGATCCAGCGGGGCAGGGGAAAGAAGTGGAGCTTCCTGTGCTCAATATCACAGGTGTAAAGAGAATTTCTGACTCTGATGATGATGAGGTGTAAGAATTCAGAGTGGAAAATTGGCAAGGTCGCGCTACAAGGCGCGACCTTTGCTTTTTTCTGTATAAGATGTTTATCTCTCTTTTTTATTAGCAATCAATGAGTGAAGAAGGAAAATCAGCAGCATGAGGGCGCTGAGGATGGCGAAGAAGGCGGGGATCGCCTTGCCTGTTGCGGCATAGCGGATGGAAAAGATGAGAGTGAGAGCAAGGCTGGTGCCAAGCGCAAGAAGTCGTCCAGTTTTTTGTTTATAGATAAAAAGCGGACTGCTGATGAGCAGAAGGAGCCCAAAGAAAAGCCCGGACCAAAGGGACATGTGACTCCCTGTCCTCCAATAGCCAAGAAGACCAAAGACAAGAACAAGAGATCCGTAAAAGAAAAGAAGGGTCGCGAGAATCCTGTGCATAATTTCTCCCAGTGAGTTATGATTTTAGCGGAGTAATTCTTTTTTTTGCAGATGGAAACAGAGATCGCAGGCCCAGAAGGGATCGAGCGCGCAATCGCACACCTTAAAGCAGGAAGACCCGTCGCCTTCCCCACCGAAACGGTCTACGGGCTCGGAGCGCCACTCTTTTCCGAACCGGCAGTTGCAGAGATCTTTAGAATCAAGAAAAGACCAACAGACAACCCGCTCATCGTTCATGTCGCAGGCATTGAGGGACTCCATGCGCTCTGTCCCGAAGTCCCGGGAGAAGCGCTGGCCCTTTGCTCCGCATTCTGGCCAGGCCCACTGACACTCGTGCTCCCTCAAGGGGAAAAAATCCCGCCGCTCGTCTCTGCAGGACATCCTACCATCGCTATTCGTATGCCAAACCACCCCATCGCCCTTGCTTTGATTCGCGGTGTTGGAGAGCCCCTTGTTGCACCCTCTGCCAACCTCTCAGGAAGGCCAAGCCCCACCTGTGCGGAGCATGTAAAAGAGGACCTCGCCGGTCGCGTCTCTATGATCCTGGATGGCGGTCCCTGCGAAATCGGAATCGAATCGACAGTGATCAGCCTCGTGGATAGACCAGTACTGCTGCGCCCAGGTCAAATCAGGGTGCAAGAGATCGAGGCAGTGCTTGGACAAAAAGTCGCCCTCCCTTCAAAAGAGACGCCTGCTCACTCGCCCGGGATGAAGTACCGCCATTATGCCCCCAAAGCCAAAGTGCGCCTTTGTACCAACCGAAGCGAGATTAAGAGCTCTTTTGTCCTTTCTCTGCACCCGCAAGAAGGAGAGAGACTGCTGCGGAAAAAAGACCTCTTCGCCTCCTTTCGCGAAGCAGATCGCCTGGGCGTTCTTGCAATCGATGTCGATTGCAGCCCAGAGCTTGAGGAGGATCTTGCTCTCTTGAATAGGCTAGTGCGTGCAGCAGAGAGCGGGCCATGACAGAGCGCCCTGCTATTGAACCTTCGGAAATTGTTTTTGATCGCACGGGAGCTGTGCGCGAAGAGAGGCTTCCTGGCCCCTGGCTCCGCTTCCTCGCAAGAGCCTTTGATTATGCGCTCTTTCTCCTCTTTCTGAGTTCTTTTCACCTCTTTTTCCCAAAGTTCGTCATAAAGCCAATGCGCCTTCCCTGGGAATTTGTCGCTTGGGTGCCCATCGAGGCAATCCTTCTTGCCTGCTGGGGGAAAACGGTGGGGAAGTGGTTTTTAAAAATCGGGGTGCGCCAGGGAAGACGAGAGCGCCCTTCTCTACTTTCTGCCTGCAGACGCTCCATCAGCGTCTGGTTCCGCGGAGTCGGAATGATGATTCCATTGCTCAATGGCCTCTGTATGTTCATCGCTTTTGTGGCATGGCAACGCACAAAAACAACAAGCTGGGATAGAGATGAGGGGATAACCCTCTTTTCGCAACCCATTGGTAGATGGAGGGTTGTGTTTGCTTCCCTTGTGAGCGCCGCTCTGTTTCTTATCTATTGGGTATGACCAAGTCACATAGATTATACCCAAAAAAGATGAATCTTGTTTTGTTAATGTGTTAACTGATTGATTTTTAGTGTATAGCGCGCATGGCGAAGCTCCCCTCTCTTGACTAACGCTCCTTTTTCAACAAGATCGTTCAGGTCGCGAGTCGCTGTGGCTCTCGAGGTTTTGGTTATGGCAATATATTTTTCAGCGCTCAAGTCCCCTTTAAATCCTTCTACGCCTGCCGCGAACATTTTGCGGAGCGCCTTTTCCTGCCTTGCGCTGAGCTCACCTGCAAGACGCGAAAAGAATTGCGTTTTTGCCATGAGAAACAACAAGAGTTGTAAGGCTTCCTCTTGTGCCTGGAGAATGCTCTTTGAAAAAAACTCAATCCATGCATCTGCCTGAAGATTGCAATTTGTCGACCCGAGAGCCTTGTAATATTCCTTTTTTCTTTTCTCCAACCCCTGAGAAAGAGCAATGAGGATAGGGTGTCCAATGCTTTGCGATATAACTTTTTCTACAAGCAGTCTCCCGATTCTCCCATTGCCATCCTCAAAGGGATGGATCGCTTCAAAGTAAAGATGCGAAAGACTTGCTCGAACAAGGATCGGTAATGTGAGAGAGGGGCCGTTCAACCAATCCAGATAGCGCTGTATCTCAAAAGGAATGCGATGAGAGGGAGGCGCTTCAAAATAGATTCTCGCATTCCCGAGGCGATTGGAGACGATTTGCATAGGCTCTGGATGGGTCCGCCAGGTCCCTATATTCTCAATGCGGCTCTTTCCTTCAAACATCTTGCAGTGCCAGGAAAAGAGCATTGCGTCTGTAACAGGCTCCGCATATTTTTTGTAAACATCATACAAGAGAAAAGCGGCACGCTTTTCTTTCTCTCTTTCTTTCTCATCGCTTTCTAGCCCAAATTCTCTCCGAATCGATTTCTGTAAACTCGTACGGTCCAAAAGCTCGCCCTCAATGCGCCAACTCTCCACGCCCTCCGTGCAGCAAATGTCCACCATCCACTCGTTCCTTGCCTCTTGCTCCACCAGCTTCAGGTAAGCGTGGTTTTCTCCCGCAGAGAGTAAAAATTTTTTCTCCCTCTCGGCAATGAGAGCAGGATCGTAAGTCCAGTTTGGCCAGTCAGAAAGTTCCCAATTCCAGGGCATGAGTTATAGAAACGCCTCCTATAACTCACAAATTAGCAGAATTATGAGTTATAGAATAGCTTTTCCTCTTGGGTATATAAGCTCTTGCAAAATAGAGGACAAGCCAGGTGAGGGCGATCAGCGAGGTGGTGATACCTCCCGTGGAGAGAGGGAGGTCGTAGAGGCTGAGCAGGTGGCGGGAGAGGGCAATGCCGAGAAGAGAGAGCGCGATGCCAATGGCTGGAGTGAGGATGAGGAGAAGAGAGAGGCGGTGGCAAAAGAGGCGGGCGATCAGGTAGGGGCCCGTCAGGAAGGAGAGGACGAGAAGGAGGCCGATGGCGCGAAAGGCGGAAACCGAGAGCCCGGCGGTGAGGAAGAGAAGGAGAAAGTGAAGAAGTTGCGGACGGAGCCCGGAGAGAAGGGCAAAAGAGCGGTCAAAGATAGAGATCTGCAAGGGGCGGAAGAAGAGAAGGATGGTGCCAAGAGAGAGAAGAGCGTAGAGGCCAGAGAGGAAAAGATCAGAGCGCTGCAGCGCATCTGCATTGCCGAGCACTGCTTCCACTCCAAGATGAATGTGGCGCGTAAAGAGAGTGGTGATGATCACTCCCAGAGCAAAAAGAAGAGAGAAAATGAGCCCGACAGAGCTCTCCTCCTGTAGGCGAAAAAGGCGCGTCGTTCCTTCAGTTAAGAGCGCTGTTAAGAGCGCTGAGAGAAGAGCCCCGATAAAGAGAGTAGATGGTTGCAGCAAAGTTGCTCCAAAGAGGGCTGAAGAGAGGAGAAAGGCGAGTGCAATGCCAAGAAGGACTGTGTGGGAAAGGGCATTTGCAAACATCGACATTCTTTTCAGGACAAGAAAAGGGGAGAGCAGACCGCAGGAAAAGGCAACAAGCGAGAGCGTCCCCAATTGAATCTCGTCAGCCGCTGGATTTGTGAAGAGAGCGCCTGAGAAAAGGCGAGACAGGAGCGTCAGAAAAAAAGAGAAGAGGTTTGTGTCCCAATAGGGGTTCATAGCCGCCTCGGGGAGGGGATCTGCTGGTCGTGAGGGTCAACTTCGGGATGAGAGAGATGGTGGGTGAGCTCTTTTTCCAACTCCGGAGTGAGAATATGCTCCATCTCCTCTGCGCTGCCATGAACCTTTTCTTTGCCAAGGCCAAGAGAGGAGGTGAGATAGAGTTCCCACAGGCGGTGTAAGCGGACGATAGAGGCCGCTTTCTGGACGCCGTCGGGAGAGAGCCTGTAGACGAGTCCTTTTGCCTCTTTTTCTACCCAGCCGGCGCTTTGCAGTCTCCAGAGGATGTAGCGGAGAAAGGGAATGCAGTGCGTCTTTTTGAGCGTTGAGAAGGAAAGAGTCCCCTGTTTCCAGAGAGTCTTTAACACATTTTCCTCGATACACTTCAGGCGAAAAAAGGCAATGCGGAAAAAGCGAAAGAGCCAACCGCGCTTGGGGGCAAAAAGAAGGGAAAGGAGGGCAATTGTCCCTCCGACAGCGATGACCGTGGGCCCGGTAGGAAGAGAGCCTGAGCAGGAAAGGACAGTTGTCCCCCAAACAGAGAGCCAGATGCCAAAAAGGCCACTGAGAGCGCCAAAAAGAGCTGCGAGGAGAAAGAGCGTTTGCAGACGGTTTGTAAACTGGCGCGCTGCAATAGCGGGGGCAATGGCAATACCTGAGAGAAGAAGCACCCCTACACTGCGGATCCCTGAAAGCAGCGAAAGAAGAAGTAGCGCCAGGAGAGCAAGTTCAAGAGGCTTGCGAGCGAGGCCAGAGCACCTGGCAAAAGCGGGATCGAAGAGCAGCAGCTGAATGGAACGAAAACGGAAAAGGAGAAGGAGCACAATAGCAAGCGTGAGAAGCGCAGGGACAACAAGAGCTTTGTCATCGAGGATGGCTGCCTGTCCCAAAAGAAGATGCTGCACCTCCTGATAGGCTTTGGGTTTCTGGATTTGCAGAGCGCTTGCAAGAGTCACTCCCAGGCCAAAAAATGAGGCGAGACTAAAGGCAAGAGCGGTGTCCGAGGGGACTTTTTTCTTTTCAAGAAAAGAGATCGAGAAATAACCCAAAAGAGCAAAGAGAATGCCGCCGAGAGCAATGGGAATGGGAAAGAAAAGGGCGAGCAGGATTCCAGGCCACATCGTGTGAGAGAGCGCTTCGCTGAGAAGAGGGCGCCTTTGTAGAAGCAGAATAACGCCCATCAGAGATGAGGAGAGACAGAGAAACAGCGTGCCCCATGTTGGCCCTCGAAGAATGGGATGTGTAAAAAAATCGAGGAGAGAAAAACTCATGGCTCTCCTGTGAGGGTCTGCCGTAGAGCAAGAGCTGCTTCTTCGAAGAGCGCTTCGCGCTTGCCAAAGGCCCTTTGCAGAAGTTCTGCAGTAGCAGAAGAGGTCGTGGGGCCACAGGAGATAAGGCGGGTGTTGAGAAGAAGAGTCCAGTCAAAATAGCGCTCTACTGTCGAAAGATCGTGGTGGATCATCAGGATCGTTTTGCCGCGCGATTTTTGTTCTTGCAAAAGTTCAATGATTGTCTGTTCGGTTGTCGCATCGATACCGGAAAAGGGTTCGTCAAAAAGAAGAAGGTCGGCATCCTGCAAGAGGGCGCGCGCGACAAAGAGCCGCTGCTGTTGCCCACCGGAGAGCTCGCCGATCTGTCTTTTTGCAAGATGTGCGATGCCAAGTTTTTCCATAGCGTGCTCTACAGCTTCGCGATCTGCTCTGCGCGGCATCCGGAAAAAACCGCTCTTGCGCAGCCTGCCCATCGCAACTACATCCTCTGCAGTAATGGGAAAATCCCAGTCGATGGCCTCTCTTTGCGGAATATAGGCTACCCGATGGCGCACATGGACAATCGGAGAGCCAAAAAGATCGATCTTGCCAGAAAGGGGGGGCGTCAGTCCCAAAGCCGTCTTGAAGAGCGTGCTTTTCCCGGCTCCATTAGGGCCAAGAACGCCGACGAGAAGGCCAGAGGGAATCTGGAAATTGAGATCCCAAAGCACGACCTTTTTGCCAAGATGGACATGAAGATTACTTGCCTCAATAGCCACTTTCATTGTTGAGATAGCTCCTCGGCGAGAAGCTCGCCGTTTCTTTGCATTGCTTCGAAATAGGTAAGGTCGCCTGTTGCATCCCCATAGAGCGGTTTTGTGCAGAGGCGAATGGGGAAGCCCATGTCGCGGCTTGCCTGTGCGATCTTTCCAATCACTCCCTGCCCCACATTGGATTCGGGGAAGAGAACTGAGACGCGATGTTTTTGTAAAAAAAGAATCACGGCTTGTAGATCGACGGGGCTGAGCTGTCCTTCCGGAGCAAGCCCCTCGGGCGCTGTGAAGCGCTCTTCCCAATTTTCTTCTCCAGCTTCCTTCAAATAAGCGCGAGCAAAGTAGCGAAAGGCATCGTGACTTGTCACAAGGTATCTCTTCTCAGAGGGGATTTTTTGCAGCATCTCGCGAAGTTGCAGATCCTCCTGCTCCATCCTGCTCTGTAACTCTTTGCCGCGCTCCTCGTAGTACAAAGAGGAGTCGGGATCTGTTGTTGAGAGTTTCTCTACAATTTCCTCTATGCTCTTTTCCCATAGAGAGAGGTCCATCCAGAGATGGGGATCGATCGCCCCCTCTTTTTCCAGAATAAGCTCGGGCGACTTCTTCCGAATCGCCTCTCCCAAAGGAATCGCCTTGGGATTTTTGTGCAGAAGAGCCGAAAGGCTGGCACCATGCTCCAGCCCCAGTCCATTGTAGAAAACAAGATCCGCGCGCTCTACCTTCTCTCCATCGCCCTTCACCAGTTCATAGCTGTGCGGATCGAGATCCCCTGAAATCAGCGTCCAATTGTCAACGCGCCCTCCACCGACATAGGCGACAAGATCACCCACCTGCGAGGTGGTAGAAAGAACTTTAATTTTACCATTCTCCTGCATCCAGCGACTGGAGGAGGAGCCTCGCGGCGCAGAGCAGGAAATTAAAAAAAGTAGTGCAAGAAGAGGAAGGAAGAGTTTTTTCATATTCTGAGGAGAGAATAACAAAAAAGGGAAAAGGAAGAAATGCTTTCTTGCGGAAAAATCGTGTGATTCATAAAATCCAAAGTAATTCAAAAACCAAAATACCTAAGAGAGGTGGATTATGACGATAGTACAAAAAGAAGAAGAAAAATTGGGTAAGAAGGAAATCGAAGAAGTGATTTCTCGCGCCATTAAGAAGGTGGGAGCCCGCAAAGAGAATGATATTTGTAAATATTTACCTATGAAGACGGGTGGTTACATGCACCACTTTACGTTGAAAAAAATGAAGAACAAGCAGCCTGGAATGCTTTCTGAAATTATCCAGGAATATGTGATCAAAGCGGAACGCCCTTCTGTGATTCCTCCCAAACAGCGCGCACCTCGCGGTTCTCGCAAGCGCAGAGATGCATTGAACTTTACCGGTGTTCAACTGGAAAAGATGCTCAATTTGGCAAGAATGACAGGAGACAAGGAGATTATTAATCTTCTCAGCCCTCGCAAGTCACTTGCTGCCTGCAAAAAAGAATTACTTCAATCAATTCGCCGTGAAAAGATCGAAGTTGAGCTCTGGAATCGCTATGTGGAAGTGATTACAGCACATAACGCTCTTTCAGCTTCAACATCTGCAAACTAATTTCTTTTCCCCCATCGATCTCTACAATCGCTGGGGGATCTCTTTTTTCGGTATATCGGTATAATATACCCAAACAAGATGAAGAGTTGACAACTGGCCTTTGGTCTCAGGAAGAAAACATGATGGGAAGGATGTGCATGATACGCATGATAAATTTATCATGCGTATCATGCACATCCTTC
>JAGWKO010000082.1 GCA_028873295.1 Verrucomicrobiota bacterium | reverse complement strand
CTTTCTAGACATCCTTATCAAGCATATCATGCAAATCCTTCCTATCATGCTCTTCTTGCCTTGAGCAGCGTTTTTTTTACGACACTTCCTGCAACTTTTCTCATTAAATCCTAGTTCTTGCTGTCAACTCTTGAGGTTGTTTGTGTATACAGTGGAATTATAATTACTGAGAGAGTAAACTCTATAGCCTATGCCAAGCCCTATCAATGCACTTCAAGACCAGATTCCCCAGCCTCCCTTACCCGATAAAAAGGAGAGTCCTACAGAAGCTGTTGCCAAGCATTCCATTAGCCTAACGGGACAGGTTCTTCAACTGGCCCTTCAGACAGAAGCAAGAATGGGGCAGAAGGTGCACCTGCACTCACAAGAAATAAAAGAAAAAGACGAAACCATCAAAGTTCTCCTTCGATTAAAAAAAGAGATCACTCTTTGGGATGGGAAAGCGCCCCTTTCCTCTCTTGCGCTTGAGTCAATGGAAAACTTGACAGGATTTGGCATCGAGATCGACCAAAAACAGGGACGCGAAGAACTGCTTGAGACCATTGCGGCGCACACACAGCCCCTGCACATGGGCATTAATCGACTGATAACCATTGACCTTGCCCGGGTGCAAAATCAGATCAATACAATCATCAATATTGCAGAAGAGATCCTTCGCCTGAGTGATCGATCCATCAAAAACATGTTGGAGCGCATTGTTCGATGAATGCAACTCTTTCTTCTGTGCAAGCAATCACTGCCTATGAAAAAACAGTTGCCTTTCAGGCTCATTGCAGCCATGAAGAGTGGGAACATGACCGCTCTTTAATAGCGCGCACTCAAGAGAGCAAGGAGCGCGTATTGCGCGAAAACCGCGATCTGCTTGACCGCAAGGATACATGGAAGTGGGCGGCAAGCGCGATCGGTTATTTACAGGGGTGCGCTACCCTTGCTGCCTCTTATCCTGTTATGGGAACGCGCGCTGGAAAGGTGCTAGCACTCTCTGGAACAGCGGAGATTACCAATCAACTGCTCAGCGATCTTTATGGGTGGGAAGGCGCCCCTTGGGTACACGCTTCTTTATCGCTTCTCTCTCTGGGAGCTGGATTTTCTGCTCTTGGCAGCGACAAGACAAAAGAGGCCCTTTCCTACATCCAGAATGCTTCCCTGCTTGCAAAGGGAGGCGTTTCTATCGCGAATACTGTGACAGAAGGTCAGCTGGCCGCTTTACAGGTAAAGCTGAAAAGCTACAATCTCGACCAGGAAAAACTCTCTTTGGAGAGCAGAGAAGAAGTGGAAGGATTAAATCAAGTCTGCCGGTCACTTTCTGCAATGATGCAGGAAGTCACTCGGCGCATTAAAGATGCATATTTAAAGGTATAAGTTATGATCCAGGGCATTGGCGAAAGAACTCCGACAAGTTTCAATTACGTAGAAGAGCTCTTCACTCTTGCTGCCCGTGTGCTCGATCTTCTTCCCACCCTCCAACAGAGCCGCAGTTTCTCTTCCATTGAAGAGAAGAAGGCATACCTTCGCTTTACCGAACGATCGCTCTCTCTTCATGGCACACATGGTTACATCAACAGCGCCCTTGGCGTTGCAGCAGCCGTTGTCCCCCTCTTTTCTCTGAAAGCCCCTCCTGAATGGGCCCCTCTTTTACAAGCAGGAGGAGGACAAATCCCTCACATGGGAAGCGCTTTGACCGAGTTCTATCTCGCCTCTGCCAATGAAGCAGAAAAACGGGGGCAGCTCTCCCAGCTTGCCCTACAATCGCACTCCTCTGAAAGACAAACCGAGGAACAACTGCAGCAGGGAGCGACCTCCCTTGTGCACACCCTCTGCGAAACTCTCTCCCGCGCTTCGCGATCACAGTAAAAATTTATTCAATTTTATTTAATTATTAAATTTGCCATAATAATTATATTAAATAATGTGGTTTATTATGTCTGCAATCAACAGAAATTCAAGGGCATTTCATCATTAGACCTCTTGCATAACCTCATTTCCTTGCCCTTGCCCCTGCCCGTGCCCTTGCCCAAATAATGTTATCTTTGAGCCATCTTGATCAACATAGATACTATGCCAATCAATAATTCCCGACCTTTGATATCATGATCTAGAAGTTTGTGCGTTGCCTTGACCTCGACTGCCATGTTTTAACTCCCAATTATGAATGCCTGCAATTAAATTGAATCGTAATCCAAACCTTTTTCGTCTGTTACGATATTTATCGCTCAAAATTTTGAATCTTTTTATAC
>JAGWKO010000005.1 GCA_028873295.1 Verrucomicrobiota bacterium | reverse complement strand
CGCGAGTGCCCTTAAAAGCAAATTGAAGAGATTGGTTGCTCTTTAACGAGGAATCGAGGTTAGGTTCTCCTGATGTTCGATGATAGAGAGTCTTTTCGCTGCTTCCAGAAATATGAACCAACTTTTCTTCTAAAATGGTTTTGCGATTAACAGAGAAGCTAAACGCATAAACTGTCTCGTCGATTAGCAGTTCAAACTCAAAATGGGCTGGTTGTTCGGCCTTTTGTGCGTTTCCAAGCCTAAAACTATCTACAGCAATGGGGATCAGGGCTTTCTCGCATGCCTAAGATTTGCTTGGAGCAGGGACATCCACCTCCGAAATTCGAAGAACTTGACCTATTTTTTAGAGTGACTCTCTATCCCAAACCAAAAGAACAATCGGTCGTTCAACCTCTCTGGTATACGCCTCTTTTTGAGTATCTCCAAAAAGAAGGCAAGGTCTCCGTCCAAGAAGCTGAAAAATTGTGGAAAGTCTCACGTAAAACAGCAAATCAACGACTCAAACAACTCTGTAGAGAAGGATTGCTCACCGAGATGTCCCAAGGCCCGTTTGACCCTCATAAAGTTTTTATTTCAACAAAGAAGCATCCTTGAAATAACCCTGGAGTTCTGACCTCCAAGGTTCTCCAAGGTTCCTGAAAAGAAGGATACCAACAATCGCAAACTCTTAATTACAATGCATCTAATAGACCACAGATAAGAAGCATAACGATAAACACATAGGCAGGCAAGCCAGCAAAAATAAGCGCTCTGTTTATTTGACGACAAAAATACCTCGACCACATCAGATAAATGCTCACGGGGACAGATAGAGGGACACAAGACATAACGACCACAATAATGCCTATTGTAAGAGGGGTTTCTGTAGGGCGCTCAAAAGCAAGCATGGAACACACAAAGGCCATGCCTAAAAGAAAAGGAAACGCAAGCACATAGATAGTGGTGCAAATGCCTAACCCCCATTTGAGCATCTTAGGTTGCAGAGCTGATACCTTTGGTTCAGGGTTTGACATGTTACCTACGATATTTTTGAATAATCTGCCGAACCGTATTCTGATAACAGTCGCTAGCAAATTCGTGTTTCCAGCGACTACCTGGGTCTGGGTCCAATATGGTCAGGTTGTTGATTTTAGAAAACATGTCGTGATAATGCTTACCCCTTGCTTCTGCAAACTTTTTTATTACCTCAGAATCAATCGAGTCTAATTCCAAAATTGCATCTTCAAAAGCCCACTCGCGGATCATTTGATCATCAGTTAATCCTGCTTTGCGAGCATGATAGCGCTTAAGAGCAAGCGTTTGTAAATTGGGTGATCCCATCAAACATACATAGTCGGCCACGCTCGCATAATTGTGAGAATCGAGATGACTCTTCCCGGAGGCAATAAAAGACCCTCCGCCAAAAGTGAAAATCCGCAAAGCAGCTCTTTCAGTGGATTCAAGAAACTCAAGCGCATGTTCCAGAATAATTCCACCTTGGCTATGCGCAAAAAGAATTACGGGAGCATTCTCTTTTTTTTGTAGCACTAAAAGATAGCGCAAAAATTTGACAGCTCGCTCAATCACTGGCAATTCGAGAGAAGCTTTTAACAATATGCAATCTCCGAAATCTACAGATCCTTTAAATCCTTTCGTATCATTCTGCATTGCCAGAATACGTTCTCCTCCGGCCATGAAAGAAATCTGATTCGCTGCTTTCAAAGCGTCCTGTTTAGTGTTGTCAATGCCATTAATAAAGGCCCAAATACACTGTCCTTCTTTTGCAGTACCAACGATTCGCATAAATGAAACAATATCTTGGGGCTGTGGAGCAGTCGCAAACGGAAGCCGGATATGCTGAATCAAATGATCGGGGCGTGAACGCAGATGGGTATGGCCATTATGTTCGTGAACTACGATGGCATCTAAGCGATTTTGCTCAACCCATTGAATGGCCTCCTCTTTGGAAAGGATGACATTACCTCCAATCAAGTAGGTGTCTTGACTCCCACCACTTTCGATCTTTCCCAGGATTTTAGGCATGAAATGAAACTTTTCATCGCCTTGGGGACGGTAGTTGCACAGCTTCTCGATCCCAAAAAGCAACTGACTAAATTGTTGTTTGCTGAGAGCCTTGACCTTCGTTTTAATGGGAATATCGGTCAGTTTAGATAACCGCCCTGCAAAATCATCTGGGTTATTCGGTTGGTAGTGTCTGGCAATAGTTTTGAGCGATCCATTAAAATATTTCTTAGAGTGAAGCCAATTCGATAGGGCTTCACGTCCATTTTCTGGGCTCGCAAAAATTGCGTAACGACCAAAATGGCCTATAGAACCTTGCTTAGAGAAAAATCGACTGGCGCTATGAACTAATCCGGGATTATTCAAACGCCAAGCTAGGCTGCCACCAGTCGCGGCATATTTATTCCCCGCCGAGTCCAGATAAAAAACAATATTGCCATCTTGACTATATGCTGCTTTATACATGGCTGAAGATCATATCAAAAAGAGGGGCTCAAAACCATCCGAATCGATCTACTCTTTAAATTCCGTGGACCATTTGTGGACCACTGGCATGCAAAAAAGCGCGATAAATGACGACAGTTCGCAGTAGCTCGAAAGGCTGGCTTTCCGCTATGATTTTGGGGAGTTAGCTGCTGGGAAGTGGCTTAGGGTGCTGCGGACTCATAACCCGTCGGTCCCTGGTTCAAATCCAGGTTGCCCAATATTTTTAAGCGCCTGTCCTGCAATAAGTTAGAATGAAAGTTATGTGAATTTTCGACTTAACATTTTACCTTATGGCACTTATACGACACCAACAACAATTTTTGTAACGATCTTATCATTAGGACCGTAGTAAGCAATCGTTCCTGTGCGAAAATCTGTTCTAACTTTCTTAAATTCATTCTTCATAGACTTCTCTTCTATTTTTTGCTCACAAATCAGCGATATCGATGATACGGTAAAAATAGCGACTGCTTAATAGAGCGTCGGAGACTGGACCTAAATGAAGTAGAACGGGCGAAATCCCGAAGCCTTTTGGAAGCGTAAGAGAATCTATTTTGGTTTTCATTGCATCGATCACTTCAAGTCCCAATTCACGACGTCGCATTTTGACTTCACAGACAAAAAGAGTGTTAGAATGCATTTGAATCAAATAATCAATTTGGCATCCCTTTTTGCGACCTGAGGCTTTTTGAAGATAGGGATTATCAATAACGACATCCTGAGCATGAATTCCAAGCGCCTGGTAAAGAAGAGATCTATTTTTCAGCAAAAGGTTTTCGAGTTGGAAGCCGAGCATAGGTTCCCATCCAGGCAAGCTAGAAAGCGGAACGTCTAAAAACGACCCTTGTTCAATCTTCGTAAGGTTGGGTTCAATATAATGGATATAGAAGCGAAGATAATTATCGGAAAGCCGATACAAGGTCAGTTTTCCTGGCTTACCTGTTTTTAAAGACCAGTCTGGATGTCTGCTGACAAATCCACAGATTTCAAGGGCTTTAAGATGAAGGCTTAGCGTACCGCTTGGCGAATAAGCCATTGTCTTTTGAAGAGTAGCTCGGTCTTTCATGCCTTGGCTTAGGATTGTAATGATCTTTTTATATACCTCCCCTCTAGAACTGAAAAGATCATTAAAAATCCGATCAAATTCATGCACCAAAAGACCATTTTTTTCAAAACAGAGACGTTTAATATTTTCATCAGCGCTTTGATGAGTTTGAATCTGTTCAAGATACCAAGGCACTCCTCCAGTTACACTCAAAATCTTAAAAAAGTCGAGATCTGACCCTTTAAAGCCTTGAAGATTCAGTAATTCCCTGCATTGTTGAATCGAGAGTTCTGTAAGTTCGAGATAGAGAGAAACCCGACCAAAAAAAGCTGTGCTATTGATGATATTTTTATCAATCCAAGTCGAGATAGAGCCGCATAAAATAAGGATAATCGATGGATGGTTTTGCAAAACAAGATCCCACCAAACTTTTAACTTAGAGGTGAATGTCGGATCTTTTGAACCCATCCACGAAATCTCATCAAAAAGAATGACAGTAGGTTTTGCGGTAAGATGCCTTGATAAATGCGCAAAAGCATCACTCCAATCTGTGAAAGTAAAAGGAGGAAGATTAAACAAAGTCGCAAGTTCACGAGCGAAGGCATCACGCTGATTCTGCGCTGTCACCCCTTTAACTGGAGCCAGCCCACTAAAAGGCAAGAAAACCTTATCTTTTCCGAATTCTTCGGCAAGACGACTTTTCCCTATTCGACGACGCCCTTTAATGACAACAAGACAGGCTCGAGCTGACTTTGATAGGTCTTCCAGTCTCCGTAACTCGTTATCTCTTCCGACAAATGGTTTCATATAGCCTATATTAAATGAGCAGGATGTTTGCGTCAATCTATTATGCTCAAAATCGACATTTGTCAGTTTCGAGCATAATTAAATCTTAATGTACTGGTTATAAGTCTATTAAACATAAAAAATATTTTTTAATTTCTGATTTTCTTGTAATCACCCCAGATGGTCGATCATGAAAAAGAGGCTCTTCAGGCCTACAAGGCGAGCATGTCGAAAAAAAAACAGGGAAATCAGCGATTTGAGCACCAACAATCAGCAAGATGATCGTCCACAAGCCCAACTGCCTGCATGAATGCATAAATGATTGTGGAGCCAACGAAAGTCATTCCTCTTTTTTTTAGATCTTTTGAAAAAACATCACTGATGGGAGTGGAAGAGGGGATGTCTTTGAGGGATTTTCTTCGCGTTACGATTGGTTTTTTGCCTACAAAGTTCCAAGCATAGTTGGAAAACGACCCGAATTCTTTTTGAATTTGTAAAAAGACCAAGGCGTTTTGACGCGCGGCATAAATTTTTAATCGATTGCGAATAATGCCTTGATTTTCAAGAAGTCCATTCAATTCACTATCGGTCATTTTGGCCACTTTTACAGGATCAAAATGGTAGAAGGCTTTCCTGTATCCCTCTCGTCTTTTGAGAATCGTTTCCCAGCTTAATCCGGCTTGAGAGCCTTCAAGAATGAGCATTTCAAATAGATATCTATCATCATAGACTGGAATGCCCCATTCCCTGTCATGGTATTCCGCATAGAACTCCTTGCCAGGAGCAGATCCAAAACATCTCATCTTATTTTCTTTTTTATAAATTTTTATATAAAAATTATTTTTGAACTATTTGTTTTGCAATCGCGTCGCGGACGATATTAAAGGAGACTTGGCTTTCGCCTCCTTGAGGAATAATAATGTCAGCAAAGTCTTTTGTGGGCTCCACATAACAGTCGTGCATTGGTTTGATGTACTTAACGTATTGCGTTGCAATGTCATGGATATTTGCTCCTCGCTCCTTAATATCCCTGAGAATGCGACGTAAAAGACGAATGTCATCGCTTGCCTCAATATAGATTTTAATATCGCAAAGATTTCGAATGGCCGGATGTGTGAAGACCAGGATGCCCTCCAGGACAATGATGCGGGCAGAAGATACCTGGCGCGTGAAGTTTTCCCGGGAAAATGTGAAGAAGTTGCGCACAGGCTGCTGGATGGAGTAGCCCTCTTTCAAGGCAAGTAAATGCTCTTGTAGCAGATCGAAATCAACCGCATCGGGGCAATCCCAGTTCAAAGACATTCTCTCTTCCAGAGTCAGGTGGGGAAGATGTTTAAAATAGCTGTCCTGACTGATGACGACAATTTCTTGAGGGAAAACTTCCTGGATTTTACGAGTAAAAGTTGTTTTCCCCGATGCCGTCCCTCCTGAGACGCCGATGATAAGGGGACTGGAGAGCAGTGATGAAGAGATGAGGAGGAGGATCAGAAGAGTCTTTGTCATGAAGAATTTTTATAACTCTAGCAGATGTTAAAATATATGTCCGACAGATCTGGCATCTGTCTGGCAATAAGTGAATTGTGTTGATGTTGTTAGAAATTGTACATTCCATTAAAATTTCCTTGCTTTTTTGAAAAATCAGGTGATACATGGCTCAAATAGTTCAGACATTCTCTTTTATTCGATACCTTGTATTGTCTGTTATTTGTTTATGCGTTTCTCAAGCCTGGTCCGGCGAGCGCTATCTTGAAACGCTTTTTAGCCCTTATGGGCAATCTTTTGAAATCAGCTCCATTGTTCATGAGGAGAAGAGTGCAGAATGGGATCTTCTCATTTTCGATAACCCCGTTTTTGGCAGAGTGCTGGCAATTGATGGAACGATTCAATTAACAGAAAAAGATGAGCCGATCTATCATGAAATGATGGCTCATGTTCCTCTTCTTGCCCACGAATCTCCGCGTTCGGTGTTGATTGTAGGTGGGGGAGATGGGGGATTGCTGCGAGAAGTATTGAGGCACTCACAGGTGCAGCGGGTGGTGCTTGTCGAGATCGACAAAAGCGTTATTACTCTGTCTCAGCAGTTTTTCCCCGCTCTTTCCAATCATGCCTTTGAGGACCCTAGGGTGTCGCTTGTCATTCAGGATGCTGCGCAATATATGAAAGAGACACAGGAGCAGTTCGACATTATCCTGTGCGATGTAACAGACCCGATTGGGCCGGCGGCAGCTCTTTTCACAAAAGAGTTTTATGGGGATTGCAAAAAGAGGCTGAACGTCGACGGAATTTTAGTGAACCAAAACGGCGTTCCCTTCCTGCAACCTGAAGAATATAGTCTTACAAAACAGAATCGCTCTCCGCATTTTGCCTATACGACCTATTACACCGTTGCTGTTCCTACCTATGTTGGGGGGAATATGGCGCTTGGTTGGGCCAGCGACAAAAAGTACCGTCCAACTCTCTCAGCACTGCGCAAACGAAAAGCGCAGCTTAAGGGGCCCATGAAGTACTATACCCCGGAAATCCATAAGGCCTCTTTTGTTTTGCCTCAGTTCATGTTGGAAGAGGTCTATTCCAACGCGCCATCTGGCCTTACGCAGCAGAAACCCCTGTCATAGGTAGGTCCTTCTCTTCCGATGGGAAGGGTTCCTGTGAAGAAGCGGCGATAGACGTTAAGGCCCTGTAGAGCTGTCTGAATGCAGTAGAAGCAGTTAGAGACCCACTCGGAGCCGGCGATCGTGCCAGTGTCGCGATTGAGCTGGAAGCGCGAAGTGACCTTTCTTTTCCAGTACTCTTCGGTGCCGAAGAGAAGAACGGGGTTTGCAGGTGAAGAGCCTGTTTTGCGCTGTACCTCTTCCAGAGCATATTCAAAATCGGTGCCGATCCCCCCGGGAAGGAAGATGGGGAGGTCGAGGTAAAATTCTGCCTGTCTTTCCACGAGACGATTGAGGCGATAGGTCATCTTGGCCTGAATATAGGGATTTGTCTTCTGTTCGCGGACGGCGAGCCCTTCCTGAGCGCGAAAGTCAACCACATTGGCACAGGAGATGATCTTTAAGTCTTTGGCTACGCGATTACTCATCTCCATAGCGCCGGGACCTCCTCCTGTGACAAGTGCGATGGGGGTAGAAGGAGAGAGGAGAAGGTGGCTCATCTCATCTCTTAAGACAAGAAGTCCCTGGAGAAGAGCGCGAAGCTCCTCTTCAAAAATACCTGTTTCGTGCAGGTTTGTCCCATAAACCCCGAGCACAGTCGCTTTGCGAAAAGCTTCCACAAGAGAGAGCGGGACGAAAAGCCCGGAATCTTTTTCTGTGCGCAGAATGAATTGTAAGATTTCTTGCGATGAGGAGTCGACCCAATAGGTGGGAATCCCAAATTTGGCAAGATCAAGAAGCAGGGTCCGATCTTCATGAGAAAAGAAATTGTCATGAGCGCGAGAGGGGTACTCAAAATAGATGCGCTTTACAATTCTTCCAACGGAATCATTGAGAAGCATCCGTTTGAGAAGAGGTGTCGGGAAATAGCGCGAGAGGAGAATCCCTTGCGAGGTGATAAGCCCCTGCTCGATCGCTTTGAGGAAGGGGTATTGCGGCTGCTGCTCAATATACTTCTCTACGATCAATGCCTGTCTGGATGGGTGTGCAAGGCCGGGAAAGTCATGCTTGATAGGCTCTCGAATGACCCAATCCTGTGCCTGGAGCGACTCCATCTGAGATCCTTTGACAACGAAGGTCGAGGCAAGAAGAGAGCGGGGCGTTGGCGCTGTTGCAAAGGCGTCGAAAAGGCTCTGCGGTCTTTCCAAGGAGGTGAGTAGCTGATCGCGGTCTGAAAAGAAGACATACTCGCGCTGCGGTTCCAGTGTGTAGAATTCCAGGGGGATATCGTCGATGATCTGCTGGCTTTTGCCATAGAGCTCATAGATATCTCCGGAGGCTGTTGTATCGGGCTGGAGCACATTGGCAGAGGTATGAAAATAGCCAGGAGGAAGCAGGCTGCTCACGACTCGTCCATAGACTGTGCGCACATGGAGAGGCGCTGTGCGGACAAGAAGGATTTCGCTGTCGGTCAGGACGCGAGGCGCCCCCTCTTCCCATTGGTGGTGAAGGTGAAGCAGCTGTCTTGTATGGGACATGTTTTTGCGAAGGGCTAGAGCCAGTGTTGAGAGAAACCCTCCCAAAGTAGGACGATAGCTCAGTTTTCCTTCCCGAAGAGAGAGAAAGGCGACTGTTCTGCCTTCGATTTTCTCTAAAACAAGATCGCGGCTCCCCTCTAGTCCTCCCAAAGCAAGGAGAGGGCGACCTTTGGCGTCGGATCGGCCCAGCATGCGCAGAAGATAGTCGGGATCTCGAACGCGTCGTCTTTCATCGGCAGCAAAGAGCTTTCCTATGTAGCTACCGACTTCCAGCAGAGAAAGAAGCGCTCTTGCCCACTCTCCATAAGCTACCAGTTCCACATCTGCATATGCGATGCCCTTTTCCTGTTGATAGACAATGTCGCGACAAATCGCTTCAAGCCCTATTTGCGCAAGCGTGCTTTTGAGGTTGAAAAAAACGGAAGAGGTGTCAATGCGGTAGCCGATAAAGCCGGGGAAAATATTTTCAATACGCACGCGGCCAAGTGCTTTTGTAGGCTCCTGGATCTGGTATTCGATAAGGAATCCGTCAGGAGTGACAAGATCATAGTGGTGTGGATAAAGAATGTTTTCGCTCATCCCTTATGCCTCTTGTCATATCGCCCCATCAAGTCGCATTCGGCTATGATATGGCCCTGCATTGCCTTTTCAACCTCTTTTTTGGAAACGCCGCCAGGGAGTGAAAGTATTTTGTTGAGGGCATAGAGTTTGAAGAAGTAGCGATGTTCGCGATCGGGAGGGCAGGGGCCAACGTAGCTGTTCTCGCCCGAGCTGTTTTTCCCGTGGATGCCAAGAGGGGGGCGATTCTCTGCAATTTCTGTTGTGTCCGGAGCAATGTTGAAGAGAACCCAGTGGTCAAACATCTGGTCTTTGCGCACCCAGGCAGGAACATCGGGGTCATCCATAATGAGAACAAGACTTTTTGCCTCTTTGGGGACATCGCGAATGTGTAGAGGAGGGGAGTGATTTTCTCCATCACAGGTGTAGCGGGCAGGGATTTTCTCTCCATTTTGGAACGAGGGACTGAGAAGTTTCATGCTGACCCCTTGAGGCAAATCTATCTTCAGAATACACTGACTACCCTTATGCTACCAAGAAGTTTTGGCACTCATGATGGCTCCTTCCATGCAGATGAAGTAACTGCCTGCTCTTTGCTCCTTCTCTTCAATCTGATCGATAAGGATAAGGTCGTGCGCACGCGCGATCAGAAGATTCTTGCAGGACGCGATTTTGTCTGTGATGTAGGAGGGCTTTATGATCCGCGTCAGCATCGCTTTGACCACCATCAGGTGGAGTACCAGGGGCCTTTGAGCAGTGCAGGGATGGTTCTTCTCTACCTCGAGGAGCATGGAGTCATCGCAAAGGAACTCTACGAACACTACAATCAATCTCTGGTTTTGGGAATCGATGCCCATGATAATGGGAGAAGCTCTTGTGAGGAGGGGGTGACCAGCTTTTCCCAGGTGATTTCCAATTTTCTTCCCATTGAATATGAAGTCTCATCCCAAGAGATGGACAGCGCTTTTTTTGCTGCTGTCGATTTTGTGGTGCGCTATCTCGATCGCATGCAGAACCGCTTTTTTTATACGCGGCGCTGTGCAGATGTCGTTCGGGAAGCAATGGCAAAAGCTCGGGAAGTCCTCTATTTTGAGAGCTCGATTCCCTGGATGGACAGCTTTTTTGATTTTGGGGGAGAAGTTCACCCTGCGCAATTTGTTATCATGCCCGCTGGGGAGCATTGGAAATTGCGCGCCATTCCTCCCAGTCGCGGCGAGCGCATGAAGGTAAGAAGACCTCTGCCAGAAGAGTGGGCGGGGTTGCATGAAGAGGAACTTCAGGAGATCTCCGGTATTGCTGGCGCTATCTTCTGTCACAAAGGGCGTTTTATCTCGATTTGGAAAACAAAAGAAGACGCGATAAAAGCTCTTCATAAGGTGATGCAGCGATGACCGTATTTAAAGAAATTATCGAGGGAAGACTGCCTGCCAAAAAGGTTTATGAGGATGATCGTCTGATAGTGATTGAGGATATTCGTCCTGTTGCTCCCATCCATCTTCTCATCATTCCGAAAAAGGAGATCCCCACTCTTCAGGATGTTGCAAAAGAGGATCTCCCTCTTGTCGCCCATATGATCGAAGTGGCGCAGGAAGTGGCTAAAAGCAAGGGGATTGCAGAGGGGTATCGCCTTGTTGCCAATGTGGGCGCTGGCGGTGGACAGGAGGTTTTTCACCTCCATTTTCATCTCATCAGCGGTGGTCCTTTGGGAAAAATGGTATAACGGGTTATACGGGAGAGATGAGCTCTGTTGCCGCTCTCTTTGCTCTTCTTCCTCTGATTGCCTCTGTTTCTGAAGGGGAGGGGGTGCGCCGCGTCAAAGCGCATCTTTCGATTGATGATTCCTCTTCTGCTGTCGAAGAGGCGGCGCACCTTGCGGAGAGTTATCCGGATTCATCAGACGTGGCAAGAAGTCTGCTTCAGGCTCTTGCTGCTGCAGAGAAGGAGGAGGAGCTTTGGTTTGCCTGGGATCATTATTCGTTTCGCTATCCTCATCTGATCGATGATCGCGCTCTTCTTGAGGAGCTTTCGTGGACTGTTTTGCGCCGCGGGCTTGCGTCAAAACAAAATAGCGTACGCCTCTCTGCCCTGATCGGCGTCTACCTTACGCAGGGCTGCAGATCGATTCCTATCCTGAAAAAGATGATGTCGGATGCGAATGCGATCATCCGCCTCGTCGCTGTACAGATGAGCGCTGATTATGGTGATGCTCCCCTGAAAGAGGAGATAGCGAGGCTTCTTGTAGAAGAAAAGGTGTGGATGGTGCGCTTGCAGGCGATCAAGTCAGCTGGTGCCTTAAGAATCAAAGAGCTTATTCCTCGTCTCCAGACAATTGTTCAGTCGGATCGAGTCACCTATGAGGAGCGCGAAGCTGCCATCGAGGCGCTTCTTGCAATTTATGAGAAACTGGACCTCTCTGAATGGCGGGCTTTGGCAAGGAGCAATCGCGCTGGGATGCGCCTTCTTGCCTGTTCGATTGCTGCCCATTTTGAGATGGAAGAGACAAGGCAAGAGATCGTAGAGCTCCTTTCTGATCCCCATCCAGATGTGCGTGTTGCTGCGCTGAATGCCTTTGGTCTCTTCTTCCGCCACAGTTTTTCAGAGGAAGAGTCCTTTTCTCTACTGAATAAACGATTGGAGGAGTCTCATCCGAGCGTCAGCATTACGGCGGCTTGGGCAGCCATGCTGATCAATCCCGAGAAAGCAGATGCCCCCTTCCGGCGCTGGATTCAAGACAACTATCCGGAAAGTCGCAGACTTGCAGCAGCTGCTCTTGCGGCAACAGGAGGGTTTGGGGCTCCCCTGGCACAGGAGCTGCTTCAGGAAACAGAAGATTCCTATGTGCGGGCAAATCTTGCCTTAGGTCTGATTGGTCAGCGGCTTGAAGTGGCTCTTTGCTGTGATGCTCTCTACTCTTTTATGGAGAAGGAGAGGAGGATGTGGATGTGGGATCAGCAGGGCAATCCTCTTTTCAAGGTGCTTGCTCCGAGTCAGGTACACTACATGGATCAGATCCCCAACTATCCGGAGGCGATCGATCAGATGACGCGTTTAGAGCTCTGCTCTCTTCTTGCGATTGT
Source organism: Verrucomicrobiota bacterium (assembly GCA_028873295.1). Taxonomy (GTDB): domain Bacteria; phylum Chlamydiota; class Chlamydiia; order Chlamydiales; family SM23-39; genus JAGWKO01. Next base: position 34,520 of record JAGWKO010000005.1, on the reverse strand, counting down.
GGAGGATCCTCGCGCTCTCAATGCTCTGAAAGTTTTTCTGCAACAGCGGCGCTGGGGTATTTCTGGTGTAGCCGCGGCCACGCTCTTACAGGAAGGGGATGAGAGTTCTCTTTCTCTTGTGCGCGAGTTGATGGAGGAGAGCGATCCCAACGTCCAGCTGCAGGCATGTCTTGTCCTTGCCATGCTGGGCAAAGACCCACTTGCCCTTCCCGTTCTCCAAAATGCCTATCCTCTTGCCAATCACGAGCGCAAGCTCCATATTTTAGAGGCGCTCGGCCACCTCGGCTCGATGAGTTCAGTCCCTTTTCTCCTCACTGTGTTTAAAGAGCCCTTCCCCATTTTGCGGATCGCCGCTGCCGCTTCACTGATTCAGTGCGTGCACCGCTAAGTATTATGCTATATTCAGCGTTCCTGTATCAGAAGGGGTGATTAGCGATGCCTCCAGGATGCTCTTGAAGTCTGCATAATTGGAATAGGGATACATATCCATGCTGCCGAAGCATGTATGCATAGTAATCGAGTCCAAGTTAACGGAATCGCTGACGTTTAGCGTTAGTGTTTGACTCGAAGTCAATGTTTCAGATCCCGTCATAGTAAAGAGAAGTTTTTTTACTTTGTCCATGGACTTGTCAGTCCATCGTATGAGGAATGCTTGTTGGGAAGAGCTGGGTGATTCACCAAGTGCGTTAGTGAGGTCATCTTTGGAAATCTCATTCGTACTTCTCCATTGTCTCAAGAGTGTTTCTTCGGAAGAGTTTCGTGATGGATTAAGTGTGTTAAAAGAGTCGAGTGATACACCAAGTGCGTTACATACATCCTCTTCGGAAGCCTCATTTGCATTAATCCAGCGTTTTAGGAATGTCCCTTGAGTGGAGTTGAACGATCCAGTACGAGTAAATGCATCAATTACATTTTCTATGGTGAACTTACCTTCGATACGCTCTTTCAATTGTTCTGGGCTTACTCCCTTGATTGTGTTCCAGGACGTGGATTGCATGCGGGCTCTTAACATTTTCGCAATCAGGAGGCTGGCCTGGATCATGGGGGTAACGCGATCTTCTAAAAAGTCCTCATCAATACCGTTATTTGTCAAGGCATCACTAAGCGCGTTTGTTGCGATGAAGGTGTCCAGTTCATTATCAGAGATATTCCTAAACAGGTCTGAAAGGATATCTCGTGCAACAATTTTAGCGAGGTTTTGATGTTTTTGATAGAGAGGGAGTTCAGGAGGGATTTCGAGTGTCTCATCAAAAGCTGCAATCTCTTCTTCGGTTAAGGCGTGGATCATTTTGTATAAAGCGAGGTGAAAATTGTTTCCTGTGACGACTGATCGATTCAGGGCATTGGAGAAGATGATTCCAACTGCCTGGCAGCACATGATTTGGTTTTCTTTAGAGAAAGAAGGGTCAGACGTGATTGATGGCATATAACCGTTGTTTGTTGTCACGATCTTCCATGTAGTTTGCTGGGGATGACAAATAGCCTTCATTACTTGTGTTACGAAATTTTTAGTTACTCCTCCTACGTCAATTGCTTGAGAATTTTGATATTGAATTTGAGGAAACGGTTCTGTAGCTCCGATAAAATTATACAAGTCTATAAGGAGCTCGTGTGGTTTTGTAGGATTTTGTGCTTCATCGAACAATTGAGCGGGATCGATCGCCATCAGTTCTCTGGAAGCCACCTGAGGAGTGGGGTGGATCTGCTGTTGAATATTGGAGAGGGCAGCTGAGGAGCGTCGTGAGTTTTCAGCGTTGATGAATTGAACCGCAACAAGAGAAGCTCGAGTAGCATCCATTTCCGGTGTGATCCTTGCAAGTGCCTGTTCAACCACAGCATCGCGGATTGCAGAGGGAAGTGCTCTTACAGCGTTGGAGATCAGTTGTATCTCACCAGTAGACATTGTTGGTCTAATCAGTTGAAGCGCTATTGGAATGTCTCTTGCGATGCGAAGAATATTCAGTCCGCTATCAAAAGGCATTCCTGGTGTAATCAGTTGCAGCACCTGAGTAACCCTGTCATCTGAGAGTTGTCTTACAGCGTTGATAATCAGATCTCTGTTATAAGAAGCCATTCTCGGTGTCATTAGTTGAATCATCGCCGGAACTGTCCTTGCAATGTAGAAAATCTCCTCTCTGGCATAAGAATAGCGTTCTGCTCCAATCAGTTGAATTAGTTGCGTCGTAACTCTGTCGTCTGAGAGCGTTCTTGCAGCTCTGACGATCTCTGCTCTGTCATAAGCATCCATTTCTGGTGTAATCAGTCGAAGCGCCCGGGCAACCACAGCATCGCGCTCCGCAGCTGGGAGTTGTTCTACAGCGGAAATAATTCGGTCTCTATCACCAGTAGACATTGTTGGTCTAATCAGTTGAAGCGCTATTGGAATGTCTCTTGCGATGCGGAGAATATTCAGTCTGCTATCAAAAGGCATTCCTGGTGTAATCAGTTGCAGCACTCGAGTAACTAAGGCATTCGGAACGTCTTTTACGGTGTTAACGATATCTCTTCTGTCATAAGCATCCATTTCTGGTGTAATCAGTCGATGCGCCCGGGCAACCACAGCATCGCGGATTGCAGAGGGAAGTGCTCTTACAGCGTTGGAGATCCGTTGTATCTCACCACTAGACATTGTTGGTTCAATTAGTGGAAGTGCCGCTGGAATGTCTCTTGCAATAGTGAGAATGGCATGTTTAGTAGAGAAATACATTCCTGGTGTAATCAGTTGAAGCACTCGAGTAACTAAGGCATTCGGAACGTCTTTTACGGTGTTAACGATATGTCTTCTGTCATGAGCATCCATTTCTGGTGTAATCAGTCGAAGCGCTCGGGTAATTACGTCATCGCGATCTGTAGCTGAGAGTGCTATCACGGTATTGAGGAGTAGTCTTGTCTCATAACCTCCAGAACGCATTTCTGGTGTAATTAGTCGAAGCGTTTGAGTAATCACATCATCGCGGTCTGTAGCTGAGATTCCTTTTACAGCATTGACGACCTGTTCTACCTCATAAGAATCAAATTCTGGTGTAATTAGTCGAAGCGCTTCTGGAGTTTCTCTTGCAATGAGAATAGCCAATCTGTTACTAAAAGGCATTTCTGGGGTAATCAGTTGAAGCGCCTGGGTGACTGTGGTATCGCGCTTCGCAGCTGGCGTCTCTCTTATAGCATCGATGATCTGTATCATCCCTTCAACGCCCGTTTCTGGTGTAATCAGTCGAAGCGCCTGAGTAACTACATCACCGAGGTCTGCATTGGGGACTTTTTTTATAGAGTTGATGATCCTTATTATTTTATAAGAACAACAACCATCCATTGTCACGGGAGTCAGTCGAAGCGACTGAGTAATCACATCATCGCGCTCCTCAGCGGAGACGTCCTTTATTGCATTGACGATCTCTTGTCTGGAAAAAGAATCTATTGTTGGTGTAATCAGTCGAAGCGCTATTGGAATTTCTTTTGCGATATTGAAAATATCCAATCTGTCATGAAAAGACATTTTGGGTGTGATCTGTGCAACTGCCTGCTTAACCACATCAGTGCGGTCCTCAGCTGGGACTGCTTTTACAACATTAATAAAGTGTTGTCTGGCATAAGCATCCGTTGTTGGTGTAATCAGTTGAATCGCCAGTTGAATCACGTCATTGCGGTCCTTAACTGGAATTTCTCTAACAGTATGAATGAGGGGGATTAGTTGAAAAAAGCTAACCCCGGATGTCAGTGCTGAAAGCGCTTTTCTTTGAGCTTCCTGCGTTTCCATCCCGAAGAGATGGCAGCGAGCAATCTCAATTACGGAATTAACTGTCTTGTAAACAGAATTACATGCAGAGCTTATCGAAGAATGGATTTGGGCAATTGTTTTTTTTAGCCAGAACGTTGATTGAGGGAGTTCACTGGGATATTCTATCTCAGAAGGAGATAGGGGTGTAAATATTTGGTTGGTCATCGGTTTTTTTGTTGTTATTTTATTATTCTTGTATAATTATTGATTTAAGTAGAATTAATGTCAAGTGTTGCGCATTTGCTTAGTAAATGCAAGTAATTAATTTGTCTCTTTTTGGAGTGCTTCCTTTGCCAGTCGCTGCATGTGGCAGTAAACCGAGACAAGGCCCTGAGAGCGATTGAGAGATAAACTTTGGAGAATCCCCAGTTCCTGGAGAAATTTGGGAGGAGCGGCAAGAAGAGTCTCCGGAGAAACTTCACAATAGGCCTCAATAAGAAGAGCTGCAAGGCCAAGAGAAATGAGTGAGTCGGAGGCGGCCAGAAAGGAAATTTTTCCTTTCTGGAGAGACGCTGTCAAATAAAGTGTGCTCTGACAGCCTGCAACGCGATGCTCTGCTCTTTTTTTCTCTTCAGGGTAGGGGAGGGATTTTTGCCCCATGTCAATCAAAAGTTTATAGCGATCCTCAGTAGAAAGGTGCGCGAATTTTTTTTTGATCTTTTCTACATTGCGCTCGAAAAATTCCATTTGACAAAGAGATTCGTTTGTGCTTTGATTGTACACATTTCCAAAGTTAATAATCTATGTCAAAAGAAGAGACGATGAGACTGGAGGGGATGGTGGAAGAACTGCTCCCCAACATGAATTTTAGTGTGGTGCTGGAGAATGGGATGCGCGTGATTGCTCACCTGGGTGGCAAAATGCGCATGCGCAATATTCGCGTTTATGCAGGGGATCGAGTGACTGTAGAAATGTCGCCCTATGACCTGACAAAGGCGAGAATCGTCTACCGCCACAAGTGAGTCTCACTTTTGACTTGATCTTATTTGTTGGAATGGAGTAGAATCGACTTCGTACATTTTGAAGTTTGTATTTCTCGAAGGATAGAGAAGAGTAACTGGGACTCGTGCCCGCCCAGGTAGCTCAGTGGTAGAGCACTTGCATGGTAAGCAAGCGGTCGTAGGTTCAATTCCTATCTTGGGCAAATAAGGAGGATTTTGACAACATGGCAAAAGAAGCTTTTCAGAGAACGAAACCCCACGTAAACATTGGAACGATTGGTCACGTTGACCACGGCAAAACCACTTTGACAGCAGCAATCACAAAGGTGCTCGCTTCAAAGGGTAAAGCAAAATTTCGCGACTACGCTTCGATCGACAACACCCCCGAAGAAAAAGCTCGTGGGATTACGATCAATGCTTCTCACGTTGAATATGAGACGGAGAAGAGGCACTATGCGCACGTCGACTGCCCAGGCCACGCTGACTATGTCAAAAACATGATCACGGGTGCTGCGCAGATGGACGGAGCGATCCTTGTGGTTGCTGCGACAGACGGACCTATGCCTCAAACGAAGGAGCACATCCTCCTCGCAAGACAGGTAGGCGTGCCTGCAATCGTCGTCTTCCTCAACAAGATGGATATGATCGGCAAGGGAGATGAGGAGCTTGTTGAGCTCGTCGAGATGGAACTCGCAGAACTTCTGGAGTCAAAAGGGTATAAGAATGCGCCTATTATCCGCGGTTCTGCTCTGAAGGCTTTGGAAGGAGATCCCGAGTATGTCAAGCAAATCGAGCAGTTAATGAGCGTAGTGGATGAGGCGATTCCTACTCCAATGCGTGAAGTTGACAAGCCATTCTTGATGCCAATCGAAGACGTCTTCTCGATTTCTGGTCGCGGTACTGTGGTAACAGGACGTGTAGAGCGCGGTAAGATTCGCGTAAACGACAAGATCGAACTTGTAGGGATTAAGCCAACACGTGACACCGTGGCAACAGGCCTTGAAATGTTTAACAAAACATTGGATGAGGCACTTGCCGGGGAAAACGTAGGCGCCCTCTTGCGCGGAATTGAGAAAGAACAGGTAGAGCGCGGCATGGTTCTCGCAGCGCCAGGAACCTGCACACCACATAGCAAGTTCAAAGGAACTGTTTATGTGTTGAACAAGGAAGAGGGGGGACGTCATAAGCCCTTCTTTACCGGCTACCGCCCACAGTTCTACTTCCGTACGACAGACGTAACGGGAACAGTAGAGTTGCCTGAAGGAGTAGAGATGGTGATGCCAGGGGACAACGTAGAGTTGACCGCAGAACTTCTGGCTCCTGTAGCGATGGAAGAGGGAATGCGCTTTGCCATCCGCGAAGGGGGACGAACCATCGGAGCAGGTACTGTTTCAAAAATTTTGAAGTAAGGGATCGATGGACAAGAGAGGGGATCCCCTCTCTTGTGGGTGTGTAGCTCAGTTGGTAGAGCAGCGATCTCCAAAGTCGCGGGTCGGGGGTTCGAGTCCCTCCGCACTCGAAGGAAAAATATGGCTGTTGCAGTGACAGAAAAAAAACGCACCTCTTATTTGCGAGAGGTAAAACAGGAACTGAAGAAGGTCAATTGGACCTCGAAAGAGGAGCTTCTTCTGGGAACGAAAGTGGTGATTGGAGCAACTTTTCTTTTGTCTTTTGCAATTTATGGAATTGATCTCCTGCTTCGCCTCTTTTTAAATGGTTTTGCAGGTCTCTTTCAGAGGATTTTTGGGTGAAGATGGAAAAGTGGTATGTAGTCCAGGTCATTCCCAGTCAGGAAAAGAAGGTAAAAAAGAGCCTGGAAGATCATCGTGAGTCAAGCGGTGTAGGCCAGGATCTTGTCGATATTTTGATCCCGACGGAAAATGTCTCCGAAGTGAAACGAGGAGAACAGCGCATTTCAGAAAAGAGAATGTGGCCCGGCTACATTCTCCTGAGAATGCATATGACGGATGATGCGTGGGCCTACGTGGAAGGAACCCCAGGAGTCCTCGGCTTTTTGGGGGGAGAAAATCCAGCGCCTCTTTCAGAAAAAGAAGTTGCTGATATTATGCAGGAACTTGCTGAGCGTCAGAAAGGTGTAGTGCAGAAACACAAGGTGGATGTGGGCGACAAAGTGAAGATCGTCGATGGCGTCTTCGTCAACTTTATCGGTAGCGTTACTGAGGTTAACCATGAGAAGGGGCGTCTGAGCGTTCTTGTCTCTATTTTTGGTCGCGACACACGCGTTGACGATTTGGAATTCTGGCAAGTGGAACAGGCAACCGGAGAGACATAAGATTGAATAGTGTGGGGAGAAGGGGGGATCCCTCTTCGTTTGCACTCATAAAGGATAGGAAATGGCAAAAAAAGTTGTAAAACAGATCAAATTGCAAATCCCTGCGGGGAAAGCAAATCCGGCACCTCCAATTGGTCCTGCCTTGGGATCAGCTGGAATCAACATTATGGCGTTCTGCAAAGATTTTAATGCAAGAACGCAAAATCAGGGGGGAGATATCCTTCCTGTAGTCATCACAGTCTATCAGGATAAGAGTTTTACTTTTATTACGCGGAAGCCTCCTGTTTCCCGTATGATTTTAAAAGAGTTGGGCATTGAGTCCGGTTCTAAAGTTCCCAATCGAGACAAGGTGGGTAAATTGAAGCGCAGTCAAGTGCGCAAGATTGCCGAAGAGAAGCGCGAAGATATGCGCATTGCATCTCTTGAGGCAGCTGAAAGAATGGTTTTAGGTACTGCCCGTTCGATGGGAGTAGAGCTGGGAGAGGGGGAATAAGATGGCGAAACGATCCAAGAGAATGCAACAAGTAGACCAGCTAGTAACTCCAGGAAAGGTCTACTCTTTGGAAGAAGCAGTGGCATTGCTGAAAAAGTGCCCTTCTCCAAAGTTTGATCAGTCAATCAACCTTTCTCTCGTTGTAGGAATCGACCCCAAAAAGTCGGATCAACAGGTACGAGGAACGGTTTCTCTTCCTTACGGAACAGGAAAGAAGACGGTAGTGGCAGTGATTGCCAAGGGTGAGCGTCTGAAAGAGGCTCTCGAGGCAGGAGCCGACTTTGCAGGTGCAGAGGATCTCCTTGATAAAATTAAAGGGGGATGGACCGATTTTTCAGCTCTGATTACAACGCCCGATATGATGCGTGAAGTCGGAAAGCTCGGAAAGGTACTTGGCCCAAGGGGATTAATGCCAACGCCAAAGGCAGGAACTGTAACGAATGAAGTGGGCAAAGCAGTTAAAGAGGTAAAAGCAGGGAAGATTGAATTTAAGGCTGATAAGACGGCAAGTGTGAATGCTGCCGTTGGTAAGCTCTCTTTTGAATCTTCTCATCTGGTGGAAAACCTTCGCGTTATTTTGCAGGCGATTGCCAGAGCAAAACCTGCGAGCGCCAAAGGGCACTTCTTGCGCTCCCTCTTTCTTTCATCGACGATGGGACCCGGGTTGAAAATCGATCTGCAATCAGTACAGGGAGTGGCGGTATGAGGAAGGAAAAGGAATATCTATTGCGTGAAATTGAAGAGCAGATTCGCTCTGCTTCTTCTGTAGTTGTCGCATCTTATGGCCAGCTTTCGCCCAACCTTTCCTGGCAAATGCGCGATGCTTTGGGAAAGGCAGGCGCTCATTTTGAGGTGGTGCGCAAGGCCGTTTTTGTAAAAGCTGCGGATCGAGTGGGAATAACGGTTGATGTCGCTTCTCTGAAGGGACATGTCGGAGTTCTTTTTGTTCGCAAGCCCGATGCAATCCCGGCGACAAAGGCGCTACATCAATTTTCTGAGGCAAACGGAGGGCTTTTACAGATGCTCTTCGGCCGCATTGAAGGGAAAGAGATTTCCTCTAAGGATCTTGCAATCTTTGCCACCCTCCCGGGAATGGAAGAGATGCGCGCGACCTTACTGGGACTCTTTACATCGCCAATGTCCCAAATGTTGTCTGTTCTGGAAGCGGCAATAAGCCAAAAATCTGCAAGTGAAGGAGAATAAGTCATGACGCAACAATTAGAAGAACTTGTCGAGAAGTTGAGCCAGCTCTCCGTTCTCGATATGGCCAAACTTAAAGAGCAACTGGAAGCGAAGTGGGGCGTGAAGGCGGCTGTTGCCACCGTAGCTGCATCCGCTGGAGCTGCTGAAGCTGCAGCACCTGCTGCAGAATCAACCGAGTTCAAAGTAACTTTGGAAGGACCAGTTCCTGATGACAAAAAAATCGGGATCATTAAAGCGGTTCGAGAAGTAACAGGCCTTGGTCTGAAAGAGGCAAAAGAGCTCGTTGAAGGAGCGCCAAAAGATCTGAAAGCTTCTGCACCAAAAGCAGAGGCAGAAGAGATCCAGAAGAAGATTACAGCAGCCGGCGGAAAGGCAACCTTAAAAGGACTGTAATTAATCTCTTCTTTTACGTATAATGGTGTGGGCGCAAGAAGGGATTCTTCTTGCCCCTTGTTTTTTTATTTTTTCTTGAGGAAGGAGCGTTCATGTTACAGAAGGCCCCCAAGAGGGTGAGTTTTCGCGATCGCGAGGAGATCATTGATCTTCCCAATCTGATCGAGATTCAGATTAAGTCCTACCATCAATTCCTGCAATCCCATCTTTTGCCTCATGAGAGGCTGAACATAGGGCTTCAAGAGGTGTTTCAGGAGATTTTTCCCATCAAGTCTTATGATGAGAGAACAACTCTTGAATTTCTCTCCTACAATCTGGGAGTACCTAAATACTCTCCGGAGGAGTGCATTCGTCGGGGCATTACCTACAATGTTACTCTCAAGGTGAAATTCCGCCTCACAGATGCTACGGGGATTAAGGAAGAAGAGGTCTACATGGGAACGATTCCCGTGATGACTGAAAGGGGGACCTTTGTCGTCAATGGCGCCGAGCGCGTTATTGTTTCTCAACTTCACCGCTCTCCTGGGATTTCTTTTGAACAAGAGAGACACCCGAAAGGGACAATGCTCTACTCTTTCCGCATCATTCCTTACAGAGGAAGCTGGCTTGAGGCCTCTTTCGACAGCAACGATCTCGTCTATGTCTACATCGATCGCAAGAAGAGACGTCGTAAGATCCTGGCAACCACCTTTATTCGTACCCTCGGTTATTCAACAGATGCAGATATCATTGAAGAATTTTTCGACACCGTAAAAGTAAAGATCAAGACGGAAAAAGACTTTGTCAAACTGGTAGGAAAAATTCTTGCAGAGGATGTCGTTGGTGAGGAGACAGGGCTCGTCTTTGGTACAGCTGGAGAGAAGCTGACAACTGCTATGCTAAAGCGGATGATTGATGAGGGGATTCAAGCTCTTCGCATTGCTGAAGAAGCAGATGAGAACCATCCAATCATTAAAATGCTCTCTAAAGACACGACTGACTCTTATGAGTCTGCTTTGAAGGATTTTTACCGCAGAATCCGTCCGGGAGAGCCTCCAACGCTTTCGAATGCCAGATCGACCATTATGCGCCTCTTCTTTGATCCGAAGCGCTATAATCTGGGTAAAGTAGGTCGCTACAAGCTCAATCGCAAGCTCGGCCTTGGTGTAACGGAAGAGGATCTGCAAACTGTTATTCTGCGCAAAGAGGATGTGATCGCTGCATTGAAATATGTGATCCGTCTTAAACTTGGCGACGAGAACAGTTTCGTCGATGATATCGACCACTTGGGCAATAGACGCGTCCGCTCTGTTGGAGAGTTGGTGCAGAATCAGTGCCGCATTGGTCTTGCCCGTATGGAAAAGATCATTAAAGAGAGAATGAATCTCTTTGATTTTTCTTCAGATACGATGACGCCTGGAAAAATTATCTCCGCAAAAGGACTTGCTGGGGTTTTGAAAGACTTCTTTGGTCGTTCACAGCTTTCTCAGTTCATGGATCAATGCAATCCGATTTCCGAGCTGACCCACAAGCGCAGGCTCTCTTGCCTTGGGCCAGGAGGATTGAATCGCGACCGCGCAGGATTTGAAGTGCGCGACGTGCATCCATCCCACTATGGAAGGATCTGTCCTATTGAGACGCCTGAGGGGCCAAACATTGGTCTGATCACCTCTCTTTCAAGCTTTGCCAAGATCAATGAGTTTGGATTTATTGAAACGCCTTACCGCGTAGTTCGTGAAGGTATTGTGACGGATGAGATTGAGTACATGACGGCGGATGAAGAGGCGGATCTTATGATCACGCAAGCTTCGACCGCGCTTGATGAACACAGTATGTTTAGCGAATCGATCTGCTGGGCGCACCAAAAAGGAGAACCCATGGAAGTGGAGACCTCGAAGGTGACGCACATGGACGTCTCCTCTAAGCAGCTGGTCTCTATTGTCTCTGGACTTGTTCCCTTCTTGGAGCACGATGACGCGAACAGAGCGTTGATGGGATCAAACATGCAGAGGCAGGCAGTTCCTCTTCTCCGAGCTGATGCGCCAATTGTGGGCACAGGACTTGAAGGAAGGGCTGCTCGTGACTCGGGAGCTGTTGTGATTGCTCAGGAGAATGGAGTGATCGACTTCGTCGATGGCTATCGCATTGTCGTTGAGCCTAAAGACAATCCTTTGCAGAAACATACCTATCCACTTAAGAAGTTCATGCGTTCCAATAGTGGAACCTGTGTTAACCAGACGCCTCTTTGCAATGTAGGGGACAAGGTAAAAATAGGGGACGTACTAGCGGATGGTCCTGCGACCGATAAGGGGGAAATTGCTCTTGGGAAAAACGTGCTTGTCGCCTTTATGCCCTGGTGCGGTTACAACTATGAGGATGCGATCATTCTTTCCGAGAAGATGATTCGCGAAGATGCCTATACTTCAATCTATCTTGAAGAGTTTGAGCTGACAGCGCGAGACACTAAGCTTGGGAAAGAGGAGATTACCCGAGATATTCCTAACGTTTCAGAAGAGATGCTGAAGGATCTTGGCGAGGATGGCATTATTCGCATTGGTGCGTCAGTGCGTCCTGGATCTATTCTGGTTGGAAAAATTACTCCAAAATCGGAGACAGAGCTCTCTCCTGAAGAGAGACTTCTTCGCGCAATTTTCGGGGAAAAGGCAGCCGATGTGCGAGATGCTTCTTTAACAGCCCCTCCGGGAACAGAGGGAGTAGTTATGGATGTGAAGGTCTTTTCTCGCAGAGATCGCCTTTCCAAGACGGATGATGAACTCGTTGAAGAAGCAACGCGCATCAAAGATATTCACTCCGACTACAAGACGAAAGAGGCGGATCTTCAGATTGAGTTTCACGAGAAACTCGGAGCGCTTCTCCTCAATGAAAAAGCGCCTTCTCCTATCATGCACCGCAAGAGCGGTAGGGTGCTGATTGAAGAGGGGGAGACGATCAATCAGGAGATGATTGAACTGCTTGAGAGCGAAAAAGCAGAAGATCTTCTCATGGAAGACAAAGAGCTCTATCGGGAGCTTAAGAGGATTCTTCGCGAGTATGAACTCTCTTCTCAGGGTCTGCAGATGCAGCACCAGAGCGAGATAGAGTTTATGCGCAAAGGCGACACGGAGCTCGATCCTGGCGTGATTCGCCAGGTGAAGGTCTATGTGGCGACCAAGAGGAAGCTCCAGGTAGGAGATAAGATGGCGGGGCGCCACGGAAACAAAGGCGTCGTCTCGCGCATTGTGCAGGAGGCAGACATGCCTTTCATGCAAAATGGCGAAACCATTGAGATGATTCTCAATCCGCTTGGTGTGCCTTCCCGTATGAACATGGGACAGCTTTTGGAGACGCACTTGGGTTATGCGGCGAAAAAAGCGGGCATCTATGTCAAAAGCCCTGTCTTTGAAGGATTCCCAGAGTCCAAGATCTGGGAGATGATGAGCTCCCAGACAATGTTCCACAATGGAAAGACCTATCTCTATGATGGGCGCACTGGGGATCGTTTCGATAATCCTGTTGTAGTGGGCTATATCTACATGCTCAAATTGAGCCACCTTGTAGATGATAAGATCCATGCTCGTTCTATCGGACCCTACTCTCTTGTGACACAGCAGCCTCTTGGAGGTAAAGCGCAGCAAGGGGGTCAGCGTTTTGGAGAGATGGAGGTGTGGGCTCTGGAAGCTTATGGAGCAGCGCACCTGCTTCAGGAGATGATGACAGTAAAATCAGATGATGTCGCGGGAAGAACCAGGATCTACGAATCGATCGTTAAAGGCGAAAATCAGCTCGTAGCCGGAACTCCGGAGTCATTCAATGTACTCGTGAAAGAGATGCAGGGCCTGTGCCTGGATATTCGCACCGAGTCGGTAGGTAATTAGGGGAGAATCGATGTCAATAGAGATACAAGAGATAGAAGAAGATCTTAAAAAAGCTCATTTTGACAAATTGACGATCAAGCTCGCCTCTGATGAGGTGATCGGGACGCAATGGTCTCGCGGAGAGATCAAAAAGCCCGAGACGATCAATTATCGAACCTTGAAGCCGGAGAAGGGGGGGCTCTTCTGCGAAAAGATTTTCGGTCCTACGCGCGATTGGGAGTGTGCTTGCGGTAAGTACAAGAAGATTAAGCATAAGGGAATTGTTTGCGACCGTTGTGGCGTGGAAGTAACTCTCTCCAAAGTACGCCGTGAGCGTATGGCACACATCGATCTTGCAGTTCCTGTAGTGCATATTTGGTTCTTTAAGACGATGCCATCGCGGGTAGGAAATCTCCTTGGAATGTCTACCTCTGATTTAGAGCGCGTTATCTATTATGAGCGCTACATAGTAATCGATCCTCGTCACACTGATCTTACAAGAAAGCAGCTTCTCAATGACAACGAGTATCGAGAAGCGCAAGAGAAGTGGGGAAGTGATGGCTTTGTTGCGAAGATGGGCGGAGAGGCAGTTCGTGAGCTTTTGCAGCAGGAAGATCTTGCAGCATTAACAGTGGAACTCAAAGACAAGCTGCGCAAGACGAAATCGATGCAGGCGCGTATGAAGCTTGCCAAGCGTCTGAAGATCGTAGATGGCTTTACGCAATCGACCAACCGTCCGGAGTGGATGGTTCTGTCACGCGTACCTGTGATTCCTCCAGATTTGAGACCTCTTGTTCCTTTGGATGGAGGAAGGTTTGCAACTTCTGACTTGAACGATCTCTATCGCCGAGTGATTAACCGCAATAATCGACTTAAATCGATTCTCAAGTTAAAGACGCCTGATGTAATCGTTCGCAACGAGAAGCGCATGCTCCAGGAAGCTGTCGATGCTCTTTTTGACAATGGTCGTCATGGCCATCCTGTAATGGGAGCCGGTAATCGCCCTCTGAAAGCTCTTTCAGAGATGCTGAAAGGGAAACAGGGACGTTTCCGTCAAAACCTTTTAGGTAAACGGGTTGACTACTCAGGTCGTTCTGTGATCGTGGTGGGCCCGGAGCTCAAATTCAACCAGTGCGGTCTTCCGAAGAAGATGGCTCTTGATCTGTTTGAGCCCTTTATCGTGAAAAAACTGAAGGATCTTGAACTTGTCTACACGATTCGCTCTGCCAAGAAGATGATTCAGAAGCAGGCGCCTGTTGTTTGGGACGTATTGGAAGAGATCATTAAGGGACATCCTGTTCTTCTTAACCGAGCACCTACGCTGCACAGGTTGGGAATTCAGGCGTTTGAACCTGTCCTTATTGAGGGGAAGGCGATCCGCATTCACCCTCTTGTGACGACAGCTTTTAACGCGGACTTTGACGGTGACCAGATGGCGGTGCATATTCCGCTTTCTATTGAAGCGCAGCTGGAAGCAAAGCTTCTGATGATGGCGCCTGATAATATTTTTCTTCCCTCCTCCGGAAAACCGGTCACTGTGCCTTCACAGGATATGATTTTGGGTCTCTACTATCTGATGCATGATCCTATTGTTCTGCCAGGTAAAGAAAAGGAGAGAGTCAAGATTTTTGCAAATCCGGAAGAAGCGCTTCTTGCTCTTCATGCAAGTGGCAGTTACAACTGGAACGAACCTTCTGAATCAGGTGCGCGTGTCGACCATTTGGGGCGCGGACTTCATATTCATGAAAAGATTAAAGTGCGTATCGATGGTGGAATTGTTGAAACGACTCCTGGAAGGGTGCTTTTCAATACGATTGTCCCCAAAGAGCTTGGATTTCAGAACTATGTCCTTCGCAAAAAGAGACTCTCTGAACTTGTTCTGGAATGCTACAAGAAGATCGGGTTAGAGGGAACGGTGCGTTTCCTCGATCAGATGAAGAATTTGGGCTTTGCGGAAGCGACACGCGCAGCGATTTCGATGGGGACGGCTGACGTGAAGATTCCTGCGAACAAGAAGCAGATGCTGGAAGAGGCAGGGAAACGCGTAGCTCAAGTGAAGCAGCAGTATGAAGATGGTATCATTACGGAAGGAGAGCGCCACTCAAAGATCGTAAGTCTTTGGACTGAGGTATCTGATCGCCTTTCTGAGGATCTTTTCAAAATGCTCTTCGACACCTCCAAAGGGGTTCTTAATCCTCTCTATTTGATGATGGACTCTGGAGCACGTGGTACCAAATCACAGGTGAAGCAGCTTGGAGCACTTCGCGGTCTGATGGCTAAGCCGTCAGGGGAGATCATTGAGTCGCCCATTCGCGCGAATTTTTGCGAAGGCCTCTCTGTGATGGAATACTTCATTTCTACGCACGGTGCGCGCAAAGGTCTTTCTGACACTGCGCTGAAAACGGCGGACTCTGGTTACTTGACACGCCGTCTTGTCGACGTCGCGCAGGACCTGATTGTTACGCGTGACGATTGTGGCACTCTGAACGGGATTGAAGTAGGAGCGATTAAACAGGGAACGGAAGAGCTTCTTCCGATCAAGGATCGCATCTATGGACGCACTGTACAGGGCGACCTTTATCTTCCTGGAGATTCGACCAAGATTCTTGCTCGTTCGGGTGATATTCTAACGCTTGCGCAAGCAGAAGCGATCGATGATGCGGGGATTGAGTCCGTACGCGTCCGCTCTGCGCTCACTTGTGAGAGCAAGCGCGGTATTTGCGCCAAGTGCTATGGGCTTAACCTTGCAACAGGCAATCAGGTTGGTCTCGGAGAGGCGATTGGTATTATTGCAGCGCAGTCGATCGGTGAACCTGGAACACAGCTCACCATGAGGACCTTCCACCTTGGGGGTATTGCTTCTGCGGGCCTCAGCCCGGAACTTCTTGCAGAAAGAGATGGTATCCTGATTTATGTAGGTCTTCGCACCGTACAAAATGAAGAGGGACAGTGGCTTGCTCTTAACAAGAACGGTTCTTTGCAGATTGTGCGCGATGAAGGGCGTCCTATTGAGGAGTATAAGAAGCTCCTGAGCAACCGCTCAATCGAACCGCTTCAGACTTTCCCCATTGAGCTTGGGACAAAGATTCTTATTGCGGATGGATCTGTGGTGAAGAAAAAGACAAAGGTGGGGCAGTGGGAGCAGCATAGCTATCCGATCATTTGCGAGCGCCCTGGTTATGCCAAGTATGACGATCTTGTTGAAGGTATTTCGACCCAGCGAGAGATCAACAAGCAGACAGGGCAGGTAGAGTTGATCGTGAAGCAGCATCGCGGTGAACTTCATCCTCAAATTTCGATCTATCAGGATCCGCAATACACGGAGCTGGTAGGTACGTATGCCATTCCGTCAGGCGCTGTGATTGCCACCCGTGAGGGACAGTTTGTCTCCGCAGGTATGGTGCTTGCAAAACTTCCTCGAGGAGCAATCAAAACGAAGGACATCACCGGGGGACTTCCCCGCGTGGCAGAGCTTTTTGAAGCAAGGAAGCCCAAAGAGGCGGCAGAAATTGCCAAGATTGATGGGGTTATCGACTTCCGCGGCGTTCAAAAGAGCAAGCGCATCGTTATTGTGCGCGATGAAACAACAGGTATGGAGGAGGAACACCATATTCCTCTTACCAAGCACTTAATCGTGCAGAAAGGCGACTCTGTAGTTAAGGGTCAGCAGCTGACCGATGGTCTTGTCGTTCTTCAGGAGATCCTCGATATCTGCGGAGTACGTGAACTTCAAAAGTATCTGGTCAATCAGGTACAGGAAGTCTACCGCCTCCAGGGTGTGGATATTAATGATAAGCACGTTGAAGTGATTGTTCGTCAGATGCTTCAGAAGGTGCGAGTCACTGATCCGGGCGACACTATTTTCCTCCATGGAGAAGATGTGGATCGCAAACAGTTTTACGAGCAGAATCGCAAAACCATTGAAGAGGGTGGCAGAGCTGCGACAGCGGCTCCCGTTCTTCTCGGGATTACACGAGCCTCTCTTGGAACAGAGTCGTTTATTTCAGCGGCCTCCTTCCAGGAAACTACGCGTATCCTTACCGAGGCGGCAACCGAAGGAAAGACCGATTACATGCTCGATATGAAGGCAAACCTCATCATGGGTCATATGATCCCAGGGGGTACAGGCTTTGAGTACTACAAGCGTGTCCACAAGGCACTTGAGGCTCAAACCGAAGAAGAATTTGTCATCGACTTTACAAGTCTTCCTGCCATTGTTGCTTGCTAACTATTCATTAGTCTTATTTGAGGGGAGAAAGCTCCCCTCAGTAGACACGTTCGACCTCTCCTCTTGCGGCTGCTCTGCGACCTCAAGATGGGCGGCTGAACCGGTCCAATAGACCCCTTGAAAAGCGATCTCATTTCCCTTATACTGTCTCCGTTATATACACCTCTTGCGTAACTGAAGGTTCGTCGATTTTCGGGTTCTTTTGAATCGGCAGAACCTCAGTTACGCAAGAGGTCTTATGAATAATAGCATAGGTTCGTTATCTTACTCGGGAAGTAATCGAGCGTTGTATTTACGTAACGATGACGATGAGATCGAAGAGTTAGACTGGGATCAGTTGTTCTCGGAGATTAACAATGTTCGTAATATCGCTGGCACAATTCTCAATCCTACAGAAGGGAATGATGGATTTTCTCATTATTGCGATATTGAGGAATTCAGTGCACAGGGAAAATTAGAGGAAGTGCATTGCCGTATTGAGGAATGCAGTTCACAGGAGGAGTTGGAGGATCTTCTTGTAACTAAACGTGTTACGGAAAGGCTCCGCTCCTTTTCGGGTGAAGTGGAGCAACGCAGTAGTAGTGTTACTTTTTCTTCAGATGTCGATGTATGTCTGATTGCAACCAAACAGGAATTTCGCTCTTTAGCGCCGGTGCTGTGGCGACGAAAAGAAGATGTAGAGGAATCGACTATTCAATTTTTGACAGAGATACAACAGCATGCGGAATTTGCTGCGCGTATCCAACAGGTTGGATGTTCAGGATATTCAGCGCAGGATTTTGAAAAACTGACAGAAATAATGAAGCCAGGTGCTTCTTTCCCTTTTGGATATTCAGAATACTCAGAACTGGGTCTGTCGGAACTGTCAGACGTAGTAAAGATAGGCATTGCATATAGAGAATGGAAGTCTCTTTTACAAGAGACTTACGATACTGGGGTACGCATTCTTGTTGATGAAATCAATGAGAAAATCAGTACTTTTTCAAAAGATAGGTTGCAACAAACTGAGAAGCAGCTGACCGAGCTGAAAACTCAATCTTATATGATTGATAAAATCAAAATATTAAATCTGCCCCTTTTTTTAGAAGCTCCAACAGATGCTATAAAAGAGAGTATAAACAGGAGTACTTCGTTTTTTCCTCTTTGGGAAAGTCCGCCAAAAGATGCCAAGTATGTCGCTTTAGCTAGAAAAATTCTTGCTAAGGGAGAGGAGATTTGTAAGTCGCGATCGGCGATCGATGAGGCTTATGTAAAACTTACCGATCTTGTTACTCCAATTTACAAACGCGGGGTTGACCATTTTCTTATGCATGGAACAGAAAAAGAAAAGGAACTTACACATGCTTTGCTCAACTTACATCCAGCAAAACATGCGTTTGGCTCACCTGCAGAAGCTGTAAGGAAAGCTCTTTACACTTCTCCTTCTTTTAAAAAAGAAGAATAAAATCTCTATTAATTAGTTTAAGAAATACATTTATTTAGTTGTTTATTTATGAATAATTTGGTTAACTATTGTTCTTCTGCGATGGTGTCAGCACGCAAATCATTAGAGTCTCTTTTTAATGAAGGCGCGCTTGATTTGGCACGCTCTGTATATTCTGTTGGAATTGAAGCGATTCGCTCTTCCACCCTGAATTTTAGAGTCCTCAGCCGTGAGATGCGAGAACCTTCCGAACAGATTTTTATTGTTGGGGTCGCAGGCAGAGATTTTTTATCTCCTTCACCGATACAAAACAATAACACCGCATCGGAAGAATTTGACTATTTGCTGGAGAGTGCAAAAGCTCAAGAATCCATAGAGCATTGCACTCTTGATGAGCCCCCTATATACCCAAACGAAGGAAATCAGGCTATTGAGCGTGCAAAAACGCCGGAGCTCGATCTGTGTGAAGAGGTAGCAGGTTCTCGCGGCTTTCCTGCGCAGAGACCAGTTCCAGACTGCTTTGACGCTGGTTTTTTTAGTATAACAAATGCGCAAAATGAACCGGCGATCGAAAATGAGGCTTTTGACCTGGTGGTTCGAGATCTTCAAGAAGAGCTCCGGGATTCTCAAAGAGCTTCAAGCTCTTTTGTGAAAAAGTCACACTCTCTTACCAGTCTTTTTGATATCAACAAGCTTGTCGATAGGGGTGAAATGCCGCAACGATATTCTGCAGAATCCCAGACGAATTCCCCAAATTGTTCTAAAGCGTCCCCCAAAGTTCACTTCTCTCCGAGCGTCAATGTTTGGTTAGTTGCAGATAACAAAGAGTTTTATGAGGCTTCAGCAATAGCCCCTGATGAAAAGATAGAACAATTCCTCGATGAATCAATGTCAGACACCTCCGAGCTCCAATGTCCAGTATCTTTGCCAGAGAGACTTTGGCTGCAACAGGAGGAGATAGAGATAACGCACGATCTTTTTAAGGAAGAGTTGCGAAAACATGAAAAGTTTGCGAAGAAAATCCAGGAGCGTGGTTATTCTACCTCTCCTGATCTCACTCCATTATCAAGAGGGGAGATCGTCGCCGAAAAACAGAAAACAGTACAGGCATACAGGAAATGGCTTGCTCTTTTAGAAAAAGCATACTGTGCTGGAATTAAGATATTTTTGGGACGTCATTTGGAGCCTTATAACGTACAGTTAATCAATCGGCTTAAAAAATTAGACATACCGCTTTTCCTGAGCCGACCAAAAAAAGCTATAGAAGAGATCTATTCAGATAGCTTTGTAAACCAGAATCGCTCTTACAGCAGTGTTATTTTTTTGGCTAACGCTATTCTTGCAAAGGGCATCACTTTTTCCAAGTTGCAACAACCTATTGATACTGCCTATGAAGAGTTTAAGGGGACAGTCAAGGGGAGCTATAAGCGCGGTGTTGATTATTACCTCAACTACGGAACAGATAAGGAAAAAAAACTTTCACAGAATCTGCAATATTTGGACCCCGTAAAATTTGTGGTTGGCGCTGAAAGGCACGCCGTGAAGAAAGCGCTTTGCAATTCTGACAACAGATTCCAATTAATAAACTTGCGTTAATAACTCTGAAACTTGCGCTTTGCTCGATAGGAAAGAGAGAAAAAGACAAGGAGAGCGACTGTCCAGACGAGAAGATTGGGAAAGGTGTTGTGAGGAAAGGAGGGTTGCGCAGGTGTTTGCATGCGAGGCCAAAAAAGCAGGCTGGGGCCTCCGCGCAGGTTGTCCTCAGGAATGAAGCCAAATACTCTGCTATCCGCGCTCATCGCATAGTTGTCGCCAAGGCCAAGATACATATTCTCCGGAACAGAAAGACCATGGGCACGGATGAATTCTACGTCAAAGGATCCATCGGCGCGCAGAGGAGGTCCCTGGTCGTCGAAAGGGAGATAGGGGCGTACTGTTGTTGAAAGAGCCTGTTTTTGGTACTCGCTCTGTAAAAAGAGGATGAGGTTAGGATCGGTCCTCTTCACAATCGGGGTGCCGCATAGATAAAGCTCATGGTTGCGAAAGTAGGCATAGCGAGAAGGAGAAAGAAGCCCCTCTTTTGTCGGATTGTAGGCAGTGATAAATTCGATTCCCAGATTGTATAGGAGCTGCACGCGTTCAGGATCCTTGCGATAGAGCGGATGATCAGCTGGAACTTCTTTAGTCACAGAGCCCCAAAGAACGCGGAACGCTTTCCCTTTTTCTATCTCATAGGTTCCATCGGGAACATCGGCAAGCTCGGGGAGATAGGGGAGAAGATCTTTTCTTTCTGTGCCGTAGCGCTGCGCACGTCCATCTTTTACGATAAAGCGACTCGTGGTCAAATGCTCGGCTAGCTGCTCGATCTGCTCTTTGGTAAGAGGGAGGAGGGAACTATTTGTGCCAAGATGAGGGCGAATACGCCCATATTCATCGCGCACCATTTGCCCATTTTGCAAAGAGGGGTGGTGCTGCAGTTCCAGGTAGAGAGAAGCTTCCTCTTCAATTGCTGCCTTTGGGTAAAACTCTTTCACCTGGTCAGCAGAGAGGAGGCGCGCCATAGCAAAGTGATGAAATCCCCAGAGATCGCCATAGTTGCCAGAAGAGGAGATCATTTTCCCTGTCACTGTGCCAAAGGGACCCATCTGTAGTTTCGCCACAGGTTGATTCATTTGATAAAGAGTCGCTTCCTGGAACATGCCCTGTTTGCGCTTGGCCACTTCTACCTTGCCCTCAAAATTGAGGAAGGGGATGTGTTCCAAATCTTGCGCCCAGGAAGCATCGAGAAGTTCTGTGAGAGGGTTCCCCTGGCGGTCGACACCATAGATTTTCCCTCCATAGAAGTAGAGACTGTCGCCTGGCTTCCCAATCAGTCGCTTAACAAATAGTTTTTTTCCTGGAACCAGGTAGAAATAGGTCGTATCTGCATCAGCGATATCCATATTTTCCCCGGAGAACACCACAATCCCCCCTCTTTGCACAAGAGAAGAGTCAAAGTAGAAGTGAGCAGGACGTAGAGGAACATTAAGACCATAGTCCGTCTTCGAAACGATTAAAAGATCGCCCTCTTTTAAGGTAGGACGCATTGATCCTGTCGGGATTGTATAGAGTTCAAACCACATGGTTCGAATGAGGATCGCAATTCCAAGCGCGACGCTGAAAGAGAGAAAGGATTTAACCCACCTTTTCCAGAGAGGGGTGGGAAAGGCGCGCTCAAGACTCTCTCTCATGCGAAGAGCCAGGCTCTTTGCAAGAGGTGCCTCTTTTTGAAGGATAGCTTTTTTGAGAAGAGAGAGCTGCTCGGCGATGCGCTCTTTATCAGTCGTATTTAGGCGGTTTTCGTTTTTTTGATAGCGGGAGAGAGCGAAAAGAAAAAAACGTTTTGCTTTGCGCAGAGCAAAAAAAGAGGAAATCGTTCGAAGAGGCATGCGAGGAGTTTGTGCTATTTTTGCTTTTTTTGTCTATGAGGAAATTTTTTTTTTGGAGAGATAAGACCTCTTCCGGCATCGATTGCTCGGAAAGAGAGGGAAACTGGTGAAGTTTCCGCTTGAATCCAGAAGGGGAAGGGGAAGTCGATTTCCTGGTCAAAATAGAGAATAATTTGTTTGTCGGAGAGTTCTGAATTATCCTGAGGCCAGGTAGAAGACAGGGCGATGAAAGAGAGGTCGGCCTTTTTCCCATCAAAGCAGGGGGAAGGGGCCCAGATTTTGCGGCGATCCGGCTCTCCTTCAAGAGGTGCAGGGCCAATGCGCCGAAGGTGCTCCTTGGGAACGGGATGCCAGGGAAGTTGTAAAAGAGCAGAAGCCCAATGATGCTGTGAGGAAAGGTCTAGCCAGGCGGATTGTGTGAATGAGTAAGCATTGAGAATGTCCCCTGTTGTTCTATCTATTTCGACCATCGACCAGGAGCTATGCCCGGGAGCTCTTTTTTGAACCCAAAGGGGCCAGGGCAGCTCCTGAGTCTCTTTCCGGGGAATCGCAATCTCTTCAAGAAAAAGGCTCGTTTCTTCGATCGCATGAATAGAAAGAAGCGTGATCATCTTGCCGGAGGAGAGGACTAGGTAATCTCCCACCTGCGCTTTTTCCCATCTCTTTTGCATAAATGAGGCGGAAAGGGGAAGGAGGAATAGAGTGAGGTAGAGAATCCTATGCACGTGAGCCTATTTTGAATCATTTCTAATATAGATATATACCAAAAAAAAGAGGTGGGAGTAGAATGGAAGGGATGAAACGACTCGAACCAGGACAAAGCAAGATGCAGCAGATCTGTGATGTGCTGCGTAAAGAGACGCTCGAGCCTGCTCAGCAGGAAGCGCGCGCTATTATTGAAGAGGCAGAGAGACAGGCGGCAGCCCTTATGACCGCAGCCAAAAAAGAGGCTGAGGCGCTGCTCCAGAAAACAAAGAAGGAGCTTGAAGAGAAGAAGACACTCTTTGAGGTCTCTTTGCGTCTTGCTGCTGAACAGGGCGTCGCACAGCTGAAAAACAGGATTGAGAAGGAATTTTTCAACAAGGATCTCGCAGAGATAGTAGCAAAAGAGATGGGGGGAGAAAATCCGATAGCAGCCCTCATCGATCGCTTTTTCCAGGTGATTCGGGAGCGGGGGATCGATGATTCTTTTTCTCTTGTCATCCCAAAAGGGATCTCTCCAAAACAGATCTCTGCTCTTGTGGCAAAAAAGGTGCTCGAGACGCTTCAGGAACACCCGATAGCGCTTGGAGAATTTGCTGGTGGTGTGCAGATTCGCCTTGCCGAGAGGAAAATTACCATCGATATCTCTGATGAGGCGGTCAGGGCTCTTTTGTCTCAGTATATTCGACGCGATTTCAGAGAACTGTTGTTTCAATCATAAGAGGAACTGTGGGGCACTACTATCTTCTTCTTTCCTTACCCCCTCTTTCTCTCAAGGAGCCGCCCGCAATCTCTTTTGCCGAGTTGAAGGAGTCTTTGCACCTCAATCTCTCCGCGCGAGATGAAAAGCATGTCGCTTCTCTTTTTGAGGAGATCGATCTCTATAACATCAAAGCTTTTTGGGCAGGCCTCCCTCTTGATCCCAGGGGGAATGAGGATTTGACTCATCTGGAAGAGAGTCTCCTTGTCGGCGATGTGCCCCTTTTCTTTGCCGATTTTTTGCAAAAGTATCCCCTCCCCGAGGAGAGAATCCTTCATTTTGCAGAAGCAATCGCCGCCTTTTATCGGGAAAAGGAGGAAAAGGAGCGGGGAATTTTACAGGAGTGGTACGACTTTGAGCGCAAGAGGAATCTTTTGCTCGCCGCTCTTCGCGCAAAGAAGCTCGAGCGAAATCTCGCAGATGTCTTTAAGGATGAAGAGGCGTCAGATCCTACAGTCGCCTTTCTCCTTGCCCAGAAGGATAGCTTCGACCTCTTTCTTCCTGTGGGATGGGAAGAGCTGAAGGTAATTTTTGTCGAAAATCAGCGCGAGCCAAAAAAAATGCATCGCGCCATACTGGAATATCAGTTGGAAAAGATCGAGGAACTGGAGGAGAAGAGCTCCCCCTTTTCTTTAGATCAGGTGTTTCTTTACGTGCTCAAGTTTCTTATCGTGCAAACTTGGGCTGTTGCGCAAGGAACTCAAGGAAAAGAAGTTGTGGAGAAAATAGTAGATGGCACATGAACTTGCGACTGGGTTTGTAGTGAGCGCTTTTGGGAACCTGCTCCATGTGCGCTTTGAGGGGGCTATTCGACAGGGAGAAGTGGCCTATGTGCATCTCGGTGAGGAGAAGCTGCTCGCAGAGGTGATTGAGATTGCAGGCGGGGAGGCGAAGATGCAGGTCTTCGAGGATACGCGAGGCATTAAGGCAGAGACAAGAGTGCACTTTATGGGACACCTCCTCGAGGCGGAGCTTGGCCCAGGCCTCCTGACCTCCATTTTTGACGGATTGCAGAATCCTTTGGAAACGGTCGCAGAGCAGGTGGGGGTCTATCTTACACGAGGCGTTTATCTCCCTCCTTTGAATCGCGAGAAGCTGTGGGAATTTATTCCGATCGCCAAGCCGGGAGATCTCCTCTCTCGAGGCGATGCGATCGGCTATGTGATGGAAGGGCGTTTTCAGCATCTGATCACAGTGCCCTTTTCTTTTTTTGGAAAAGTGCGAATGACCTTCGTGGCATCTCGCGGTGACTATTCCATTACAACAGAAGTAGGGAAAGGGGAGGACGAGAAGGGCAAGAGCTTCTCTTTCACAATGATCCAGCGTTGGCCTGTCAAGAATGCATTGATTGAGGGGATGAAGATCAGCCCGACGCGCATGATGAAAACGGGCCTTCGCACTCTCGATACGCAATTTCCTGTTTTGAAGGGGGGAACGTTCTGTTCTCCAGGGCCTTTTGGCGCGGGCAAGACGGTAATTCAGCACCACCTTTCCAAATACTCCGAGGTCGACATTGTTGTTATCGTGGCCTGCGGAGAAAGGGCAGGTGAGGTCGTCGAGGTGTTGCGCACTTTCCCGGAGCTGATCGACGAGCAGACAAAAGCTCCCTTGATGAAGAGGACCGTTATCATTGGCAATACCTCTTCGATGCCGGTTGCTGCAAGAGAAGCGTCTGTCTACATGGGCGCTACGATCGCAGAATACTATCGTCAAATGGGGCTCGATGTCCTCCTTCTTGCAGACTCCACCTCGCGCTGGGCACAGGCAATGCGAGAGATGTCGGGAAGGCTGGAAGAGATCCCGGGAGAAGAGGCTTTTCCTGCTTATCTCGCTTCGCGCATTTCTGCCTTTTATGAGCGCGCCGGAGCAATCGAGCTTCGCGGAGGTAAAGTAGGCTCACTGACGATCGGAGGGAGTGTCTCTCCTGCAGGGGGCAATTTTGAGGAGCCTGTGACTCAGGCATCGCTTGCTATCGTCGGCGCATTTCATGGACTATCGCGCGCGCGCTCCGATGCGCGGCGCTACCCTGCAATCGAGCCGCTGATTTCCTGGACCAAATACCTTGAGATTGTAGGGAAAGAACTCGCGTCCTATGCTGAAGGATGGGCAGAGAAGGTGCGAAAGGCTGCCTTTATCCTTCGCCGCGGCGATGAGATTGGCAAACGGATGGAAGTTGTAGGGGAGGAGGGGATTTCTCTTGAGGATTTGATTCTTTTTCTCAAGGCGGATCTCTATGATTTCTGCTATTTGCAGCAAAATGCCTTTGATCTGGAGGACCACTACACTCCTCTTGAAAGACAGGTAGAGATGTTTCTTCTCATGCAGCGTATTTTTGACACCGCCTTCCAATTTTCCACGCACGATGCAGCGCGCACCTATTTTCTTGGATTGCAAAACGCATTGAGAAATATCAACTTTCTCTCTTTCCGTTCGCACCCTTACAAAGAGGCTGTGGAAAAACTGCAGGGGCGCATTGCTGAGGGAGGTAGCCGATGAGAAAGATTTATGATCGCATCCTCGACATGAGAGGGAACCTCATCACTGTAGCTGCTGTGGGAGTAGCACTTGGGGAAGTGGCTCGTGTGCGCAAAAGAGATGGAACAGAGATCTATGCCTCTGTTTTGCGCGTGAAGGAAGAAGAGGTGACACTCCAGGTCTTTGAGAGCACGAGAGGTATTTCCACTGGAGATCAGGTGATCTTTTTGGGGCATGCTCTGGAGGCGACTGCGACATCGCAGCTTCTTGGCAGAAGATTGAATGGGAAAGGAGAGCCGATCGATATGGGGCCCGAGATTATTGGGGAAAACATAGCGATTGGACAGCCCTCTTTTAACCCAACGAAAAGGCAGATTCCCCATGATCTTGTGCGCACAAATATCCCGATGATCGACCTCTTCAACTGTCTTGTCAAATCGCAAAAAATTCCGATTTTTTCTGTAGCGGGAGAGCCTTACAACGCTCTTTTGATGCGGATCGCAAACCAGACAGACGCAGATATTGTCGTCCTTGGTGGGATGGGTCTTCGCTTTGATGATTACCAGGCTTTTATTGACAATGCGGAGCGTTCTGGGTCGATGGGGAAGACAGTGATGTTCATCCATCGCGCGACGGAGTCTCCTGTAGAGTGTCTTCTTGTGCCCGATATGGCGCTTGCAGTGGCAGAAAAATTTGCTCTTGAGGGAAAAAATGTGCTCGTGCTCCTCACTGACATGACAGCCTTTGCGGATGCGATCAAGGAAATTGCGATTACGATGGATCAGATCCCCTCTAATCGCGGCTACCCGGGCTCTCTCTATTCGGATCTTGCCGCTCGCTATGAAAAGGCAGTCGATATTGAGGGGAGCGGTTCTATTACGATCCTCTCTGTGACGACAATGCCAGGAGGAGATGTAACTCATCCGATCCCTGACAATACGGGGTACATTACGGAAGGGCAGTTCTATCTGCACGGGGGAGTGATCGATCCTTTTGGCTCTCTTTCCAGACTTAAACAGCAGGTGATTGGAAAGGTAACGCGAGAGGACCATGGCGAGCTTGCCAATACGATGATTCGCCTCTATGCGGATTCAAAAAAGGCGCGTGAAAGAGAGGCGATGGGTTTTCGTCTGTCGCGATGGGATGAGAAATTGCTTCACTACTCCGTCCTTTTTGAAGAGAGAATGATGGATCTCCAGGTGAACCTTCCTTTGGAAGAGGCGCTTGATCTGGGATGGCATACATTGGCGGAATGTTTTGACCTTGAAGAGGTTGGAGTGAAGAGAGCAATCGCAGAGAAGTATTGGCCCCTGTATCGAAGATGAGTCTGAAACTATCGAAAGCGGAGCTGCGCAACCAGCAGACGCGCCTGCAGCAGTTCCAGCGTTATTTGCCGACGTTACAGCTCAAGAAGGCGATGCTGCAGTTTGAGGTGCTCGCGGCTGTTTCTGAAGTGACTCATCTGCGCTCTCTTTTTGAGGAGATGCGCCAGCAAGTGGAGGCGTTTGCTCCTTTTTTTGCAGAGAAGGTGAAGATCGATCTGGAGCGGTTGGCAGAAATTCGCCTTGTAGAGAAGCATTATGAAAACATTGCGGGAGTGGAAATTCCTGTTCTGGATCGCGTGCTTTTTACAGAAGAGTCCTACTCTTTTTTTGCAACGCCTGTCTGGAGCGATCGCGCTTTGGAACTAGTGCGGGAGCTTGCTCTTTTTCGCGAAAAGCTCTCTGTGGCCGAAGAGAAGAAAAGGGCGTTGGAGAAGGAACTTCGCGACGTGTCGATTCGCGTGAATCTTTTTGAGAAGAGGTTGATCCCGAAGGCAGAAGAGCATATTGGAAGGATCCGCATCTTTTTAGGCGATCAGCAACTGGCAGCTGTAGCCCAGGCCAAAGTGGCAAAGGCAAAACTGCAAAGAGAATAGGTATGATTGTTGGGCTGCGCAAATTTTTGATTTATGGGAGGAAGGGCGAAGTCGATCGCTTTTTTCCTCTGGCGCAACAGGCCGGTTTTCTGGAGTTTATTGGCCTTTCCTATAAGAGAGCGCTGGAGATGCCGGAAGAGGGCAAGAAGTTTCTTCTTGCGATAAAGATTGCAAAGCAGCACATCGTTTACAAAGCCCTTGCGCCTGATTTGGATCCTTTGCCTCTTGCAGAGCGCATTCTTGCTCTGCATGAAAAAAGCGCTCTTCTTCTTGAGGAGGAGAAGAAGCTGGTAGCGGAAAAGGAACGGGTAGCCATTTTTGGCAATTTTTCACTCGAGGATATCAGGGAGATTGAGAAGAGTGGGAAACGGGCGATCCAGTTTTTTTGCGCGGGAAGTGAGACAGTGCGCGATCTCGATCTGCCATTTGAACTCTTCTTCCTCGGATCGGCCTATGATCTAGACTATTTTGTCGCTATTAACCCCAATCCAGTACACCATTCCAAATTGGCAGAGATTGTGATTGAAGAGACGATAGGAGAGGTAAGGACTCGTCTTGCTGCTCTTCGCGCAGAAAAGACGCGGGTCGATGCGCAGCTGAGGCTTCACTGCAATGGCCTTGCCATCCTGGAACATGGCTTTGCGCACTCTCTGAATGAGTATCAGTTGGGACTTGCGAAGAATGACGCCTCCTCTCTTCTTGCAGGCGAGCTTTTTGCAATAGAGGCATGGGTGCCTGTCAATCGCCTTTCCGATCTGGAAAAGTTGGTGCAGGATCTGGATGTGGAGTATCTGGAAGTGGCAATTGAACCAAAGGATCGCATTCCTACCTGCATTGAGAATCGCGGGATTGGGAGGGTGGCAGAGGATTTGATTCATGTCTACGATGTGCCCTCTCCGACAGACAAAGATCCTTCCCTTTGGGTTCTTTCTTTCTTTTCCATCTTTTTTGCAATGATTCTTGGAGATGCGGGTTACGGGCTTCTTTTTCTTATCGCCACGCTCTTTTTGCGTAAAAAATATGCCGCCAAGGCGCCTCCTGCGGTCAGGCGTTTTTTCAAGCTCTCTTTGATTCTTTCTACTGCCACGATCATTTGGGGAACTCTTACGGCCTCTTTTTTTGGAATTGAGCTGACCCCCTCCAATCCTTTGCGCGCCTATTCTCTTCCCTCTTTTCTTGCAGAAAAGAAGGCAGACTACCATTTGGCTCTGCGCGATTCTGTTTATAGAGAATATGTAAAGAGTTTCCCTTCCGTCGCTACTGCGACAAGTGGTGCTGATTTTCTTGCTAAAACGGCGTATCACAAGGGAGATGAGATCAGATATAAGGCGCTTGAGGATTTTACGCTCAACACGTTGCTTGAGCTTTCTCTTCTTCTTGGAATTGTGCATCTGTCGCTTTCTTTGATTCGCAATGCTCGGCGCAATTTTGCAGCGCTTGGGTGGGTTTTTTTTCTTGTGGGTGGTTATCTTTACATGCCCACCTACCTGCACATCACTTCAATGGGCAATTATCTTCACCTCGTCTCACCTCTTTGGAGCGCGAAGTGGGGGCTTTGGATTCTCCTCTCTGGACCTCTTCTTGTTCTTCTTCTCGCGCTTTGCCAGGGACAGCGCTGGATGGCACTGCATGAATTGACAAATGGGATACAGGTTTTTTCCGATGTTCTGTCCTACCTTCGCCTCTACGCGCTTGCTCTGGCAGGACTTGTGATGGCGCAGACAATGAATGACACGCTGGGGATCAAACTAGGTTTTTTGGGGACCTTCCTAGTTATAGTGATGGGGCATGGACTGAACATTGTCATCTCAGTGATGTCAGCGACGATCCACGGGCTTCGACTCAACTTTCTGGAGTGGTATCGCTATAGTTTTGAGGGAGGAGGGCGTCTCTTCCGGCCCTTACAATTACATAAAAAATAATATATAAAGGAGACTGTGATGGATATTGACATGATTGGACCTGCAGCTGTGATGACGATGGGGTGTCTTGGTAGCGCCATTGGATGTGGATTGCCCGGTATGGCCTCGCATGCGGTGATGAGCCGCGTAGAAGAGGGACATGCCAAGTTCATTGCTCTTGCAGCGATTCCCGCATCGCAATCGATCTATGGGCTGATTTTGATGGTGATGATGAAGCCTGCAATTCTTTCCGGTTCTCTTTCCGGTATTGGAGGACTCGGGATCGGCTTTTTTGTTGGGCTTGTTCTCATTGTTGCATCGATTTATCAAGGAAAATGTTGTGTAACAGCGATTCAGGCATCAGCTAAACAACCAGCGATTTATGGAAAAACTTTAGCTTCGATCATTATCATTGAAACTTTTTCCTTGTTTTCGTTCGTCTTTGCCCTTCTGTTAATTTAAATTAATAACCGCATTATTTACATTAATTATACATTGTATATATAATTATGTATCGAGGTGCGGTTATTATGTCTTCCTCTGTAGTTAATTATACTAATTTTAGTGGGAGCTCGGAAGGATTTCTTTTAGAGAAGTTGGGTGCTCCGCCCGAGATTTTTTATACCTTCCTGAAAGCACAGGAGGCGTTGAAAGAGAGCGCATCGAAAATAGAGACAGAGACTAAGCGCTTGGGGGATTACTGGCATACCTGGATTCCTGCAGCACAGCAGGTTCTTCTCACTACGTTACTTGCGATCAGCGTTTGCGTTATGTTTACCGCTGTGGTGCATCCCTTTGGAGTAATGACTTTGGGGACTCTCTTCTTCCTGGGTCTTGTTGCCTTTGCGGTTGTGACGACGGCTCATGAAGTGCAGGAGATGAAGGCAGAGGGTAGCGCTCCCTCTGTTTGGAAGAGATGTTGTCTTTTTGGAAAGCATCTTTGGACTCCTCTTGTCTATGCGTATGAATCGCGACAGAAGAAAGAGGAGCTGAAGAAGTCTCCTGAGGGGCTTTTCCTGGAGAAGACTGAAGGGAAGGGGGGGCAAATTAATGCTTATCTGAAGTGCCATGAGAATTTCGCGAAGAAAGAGATCACAGTGATTACTTCGGAGCTGATTAAGGAAAAAAGCCGGATAGAAGAGCTGTTGATCCAAGAGAATGGTTGGGTCCGCAATCGGTTGATGCCTCGCGTACAGCAATTTTTTGCCTCGGTTTGGACGGTTACGCAGATTGTAGGTGGTTTTCTTGGTGGGCCTTTGTTCGGTGGCGCCATTACTCTTGCCTCTGCTGGTGGATACTTTGCTGTCGGAACCGTCCTGACTGCCTCGGATCTGAAAAAAGGAAAAATGTCTCCACAAGAGACTGGTAAGCAGGTTCTCTATGATATGACAAGTCCTGACACGTTTCTTGAATTGCAAAAGAAAAAGGTAGAGAAATTGCAAGAGTTGAAGGCGGCTTGTGGGGTGCTCCTGGAGCCTGGGAAGATTGAAAGCATGCTTGCGGAACGCAATGCGTTAGTGAAAGCA
The DNA here is from genome assembly GCA_028873295.1 of Verrucomicrobiota bacterium. Lineage (GTDB taxonomy): Bacteria > Chlamydiota > Chlamydiia > Chlamydiales > SM23-39 > JAGWKO01. Next base: position 3,228 of record JAGWKO010000005.1, on the reverse strand, counting down.
TATACCGATCTTGTTACGCAAGAGGACTGATTCAAATCACCCGTATCAAGCATATCATGCAAATCCTTCATATCATGCTCTTCTTGCCTTGATCAGCATTTTTTTATGACACTTCCTGCAATTTTTCTCATTAAATCCTAGCTCTTGCTGTCAACTCTTGAGGTTGTTTGTGTATATACTCCATGCCGGCCCCTTTCCAACTAATCATTACTCGATAATTATCCAGCAGGTGATTGCCAATTTTTCTGCCATGCATCAAACTCTTTTAGCTGTAAGCGGTATCTCGCAATATTTCCCTTATGCAGACCCATGAGTTCTCTTTCTATTATTTCAATAAAACGCAATTGATCTTGCACAGGAACTTTTTTCTTCGACTCTTTCTGGATATATTCTGTAGCGGATAATTTATCCATGCGCTGTTTCACGATAAATGAGATCAGTTCTTTTCTTTGATTTCGGTATTTTATGAGGAATGGATCGGGATCGCCTAAGATTTTTCGCGTTGTAGAATAACGAAGGGAGGATCTCTCATAGGCCCAGACAAACACGTCGCGTAAGAGATCGATTTGTTGAAGTTCGTAGACCCCAAGCAAGGCGTTGATATAAAGAGATTCTGGAACATCAATAAAAGAGAGCGGCGAGAGATTTTCTCGAATCAGGGGCAAGTTTGCAGCGAGGCGGGAAACGCGTTTATTGACATCTTCAAACGGTTGTAAATAGGGTAGATGCACCATGAAAAAAAAGGCTTGTTCAAAAGGATCGGTGATCATTTTGGCGGTGTTGATAATATGCTGAAAACACTCTTCGATAGACTGCGGGATGGCTGGAGGCTGGTACACAGAACCGCTAATCCCAACAGGGATGGAACGTAGAGAGCCGCATGCTTCGGGATCGGGGAGTAAATCCTCCGCCAATAGGGCGTGAAGATTGAGAATTGTATAGCGATTAATGTGTGTATGATTAGCAGATTCAATCAGAAATTCAATTGCTGCTTTATGATTTAAAATCATTTGCGTTTCTCTTAAATCTTTTCCGGATGCAGCCTCCCCCAAGTGTAGCAAGCGCTCTGTTTCTAAAAGAGAGTAGGTGTTTCCTTCCAGGCGACTTGAGTTCCAGGAGAGGTCAATGAGCAGACGGTCAAAAATTTGCCGTGCATAGGTTCCAGCTGGCCTTTCTCCATCCGTTTTCCCCAGATCGTGCAACTTTTGTCTGGTTGATAGAGGAAGGTAATTGGTGACATTGGGGACGTATTGGTCGAGTAATTCCCTGCGGTAAGGCACCCGAGTTCTTTCTTGGATAGGGCGCTGCACATTCAACAAGATAGATTTTGAGGTGACAGATAGAGAAATGAGCTCTTTTCCCCGAGTAAATGATGGATGGTGCTCTGGAAGTTTATAACGTCTTCGCCTTGCGGCCCCTACAGATTCAATCAGTCCCTGTTTGACAAGGGAAGAGAGTTGATACTGCAGAGTTCGGCGTGCAATGGGAGGGGAGATCCCAATAAGAATTTCTTCAAGAGATGCACCTTCGGAAAATCTTGAAATAATGTTTAAAATCAGAAGTTTATGATTTTCAGAAATTCGGGCCATAGACAGCTCTTTTCTTTCATTATATTGCGCGATTCAAGAATCGTGCAATATCATCTTGCGCGATTCTTTCCTGTCTTGCGCGATTCTTGAATTTTTTCGGTATAGGTTCTTGGCTTGTTGTTTTGAGCGGTTATGCGGTCAGGACGATCAGAAGCTTTTCTGGCTCCGCGCCTGTTGCAACCATTACTTCGGCAACATTTGTTAAAGTACTGTCGCGATTGTCTGCATAGTGTATCCTCTCTACGATGCGAAGCAGTTTCTCTGGTTCTGCGCCTCTTGCAGCCATCTCTTTAGCGACGAAGCGTAAAGTCAAATCACGCTGGTTGCCCTTCTCTATTCTTTCTGCGATGAGAAGCAGTTCTTCTGGTTCTGCGCCTCTTTTAGCTCTTGCTCTAGCGACAGCTTCTAAACCGCTTCTGTGATATTCAGTCGATATATTTCTTGTAATGAAGTCAAGCAGCTCTTCCAGGTTTTCATCCCTTTCGGCCATCGCACCAGTTACATGGCATAAAGCCAGCTCGTGATGATATGGGTCTTTTACTTGCTTGGTGATGAATTGAAGAAGCTCCGCTTGTTTTACGCCCCTTTCAGTCATCGCTCTAGCGACAATGCGTAACGTGAGCTGACGTTGCAGTGCATTTGGTTGTCCTTTTGCGATGAATTCAAGCAGCTTCTCTTGTTCCACGTCTCTTTTAACCATTGCTTCAGCAACCTCATTCACAACGTCTTCGCGATGCCCTGGGTTTTTTATTTGGTCTATGATGAATTTGAGCAGTTCCTCTGGTTCTGCGTCTCTTTCAGCTCTTGCTTTGGCCATCATGCGAAAAACATATGTCTTCATTCCTTCTTCTGCTATGCGGCTCGCGATGAAAAGGAGTTCCTTTTCAGCGCCCCTTTCAGCCATCACTTTAGCAATCTCGCAATAAGCCCAATCGCACTGCTCTTTATCTGCAATTTTCTCTACGATGGGAAGCAGATCCTTCAGTTCCGCGCCCTTTTTGGCCATCGTCTCAGCGATCTTGCGATAAGCCAGATCGCACTGCTTTTTATCTTCAATTTTTTCTACGATGGGAAGCAGATCCTTCAGTTCCGCGCCCCTTTTGGCCATCGTCTCAGCGATCTTGTGATAAGCCAGATCGCACTGCCGTTTATCTTCAATTTTCTCTACGATGGGAAGCAGATCCTTCAGTTCTGCGTCCCTTTCAGCCATCGCTTCAACGACAAGTATCCAATATGCATTGCGTAACGCACTGTCTTGCGTCTTTTCTGCCATAAGTGTAAAGAGCTTCTCTCCGCTTGTGTTTCCAATAGCACTTTTGGTTGCAGGATAGCAGAAGGTTTGAAAGCAATATCCTTCATGGCTCAATTTCTCTATAATGAGAAGAAGTTCTTCCGGGCTACGGCCTGTGTATGCCATTGTCAAGACTGTAGTGGTTATATACCGGGAGTTCATCGGCAATGCGGCTGCGATTAGACCTGCATCTGCTTCCGTAAGCGAGAAACGAACCCATCTTTTCAAGAAGAGATGTTATACAGTGAAGCCTTGCGCCACTCATCGGGAAGAAGCTCGTGGATTTTCTGAGCATTATGCCCCATGATACGACGGAAAATATCTTCCAGATAAATGCGGGGATTAATG
>JAGWKO010000081.1 GCA_028873295.1 Verrucomicrobiota bacterium | reverse complement strand
AATGACGGCAAGCAGCGCCTCCTGATCCGCGCTTCTTTCAGCCATCGCTTTTGCGACAGCGCAAAGAGTCACGTCGCGCCTCCCTGCGTCTTCTATCCTTGAAATGACGGCAAGCAGCGCCTCCTGATCCGCGCCTCTTTCAGCCATCGCTTTTGCGACATCGCGAAGAGCCCGGTCGCGCTCCACTGCGGTTTCTATCCTTTGAATGAGGGCAAGCAGCGCCTCCTGATCCGCGCCTCTTGCAGCCATCGCTGTTGCGACATCGCGAAGAGCCCCGTTGCGCTCCCCTGCATTTTCTATCCTTTGAATGAGGGCAAGCAGCGCCTCCTGATCCGCGCCTCAGAAAAGGCGCGCCAAGCGACTCCTGCGCTCTTCGCTCGACGACCTGCCTGGCATTGGCCCTGTAAAAAAACGCGTCCTCCTCACGCACTTCGGGAGCGTCGCTCGCCTTGAGAAGGCGACGCCAGAAGAGCTGGAGGCATGCCCAAAACTTTCGCAAAAAGATCGGCAGGCAATTTTGTGTTGGATCAGGGAATAGTTAGGATGCTCAGGATCTCTTCCGGGGCCGCACCTCTTGCAGCCATTGCTTTCGCGACCTCGCAAAAAAGTCGCGATAGTTACTGTGAATCGCAACTTGCTGGTCATAAGTTAGGTATAAAACTTCTTGAATTATTTGTATCCTGCGAGATACAATAAATTTATGATCGAAATAGATGTTGAGATCTATGAAACTTCAAATGGAAGGCGGCCGTTCGAAGAATGGGTTGAAGATTTGAGAGAATGGCATACTCAAGCAAAGATTTGGACTCGCATTGATCGTTTAAAGATGGGAAATTTTGGGGATTGCAAAACATTGCAGGATGGTGTATGCGAACTAAGGATTCACTATGGGCCTGGGATCAGGATCTATTATGGTAAAATTGGTACGAAACTCATCCTCTTACTCTGCGGTGGCGACAAAGGCTCGCAAGAGAAGAATATCACAAAAGCGAAAGAGTATTTTAAAGACTGGTCTGAAAGAGGGAAAACCCATGGCAAGAAGTAGAGAATATCACGATTATTTGATTGAGCAACTCCAAGAGCATGATAAAGCTGTTGCCTACCTTAATGCGGCTTTGGAGGAAAGTTTAAAGGGCGATGTTGAATCACAACATCTTTTCATTACAGCCCTGCGCAATGTAGCTGAAGCTCAAGGCGGCATCGGAAATCTCGCTAAAAAAACCGGAATGGGCAGAGAAAGTCTCTATAAAACTCTTTCAGAAAAGGGAAATCCGAAATGGCATACCCTTGTTTCTTTAATGCTTGCTCTTGGTTTGAATTTGCGACTTGCCTAATGCTGGAGTTTTGACAAATTTTGGCTCTCGGTAGAGCGGCTGCGGCTTCGCCTGCGCAATTTTGTTATTGTAGCGCATTCGCGATGAAGCGCACCGCCATGCGCTCTCCTATCATCAGAAAAGGCGCGCCAAGCGACTCCTGCGTTCTTCGCTCGACGACCTGCCTGGCATTGGCCCTGTAAAAAAACGCGTCCTCCTCACGCACTTCGGGAGCGTCGCTCGCCTTGAGAAGGCGACGCCAGAAGAGCTGGAGGCATGCCCAAAACTTTCGCAAAAAGATCGGCAAGTAATGTTGTCTTGGATCAGAAATTTACACGGTTAGGATGTTCAGGATCTCTTCCGGGGCCACGCCTCTTTCAACCATCGCTTTTGCGACATTGAGAAGAGCCTGGTCGTGCAGTCTTGCTGCTGTTGAGAGAGCTGTCGATGCATGTTGAAAGTACAATGCGTTTGCGAATTGATCTGCTTGCGCTTCCAGAAGCGTCAGCGCCTTTGCCTTTTGTTGTGATGGGGGCCATTTTTGAGAAATCTCGTTTGCGATCTCCTGTTTCACCGCTTTGGGCATACCAGCTGTTCTCCTGGCGATTTTAACGTGATTTGTTATCGTCTTGTTGAGGATGGCTCTTGCCAATTCTGAAACGGGATTCGCAATGGTAAGCAGCGTTGGATTCCAGATCGCCCTGTACTTTGTTGTGTAAGCTGCGACCTCTGTGCTCATGACCCGGCAAGTGTAGTTGCAGCGGGCCAGATCCCTCGTCGTCAGATAGGTGAAAATCTGATGGAAAAGGCTGTCGGGGAGGGAGAGTATGCTGACTGTTCTCTTCTTACTCTCTTGTTCCACCCCCATCGCGCCGCTTGGGGAAGCGCTTGTCTGTAATGCCGGATTTGAATAGGGGGTAATGGCTGTTGATGTATTCATATCGCTATACCTTTCGTGAATGAAGAATTGACGTGATAAAAATTTCAGTTGACAGCATAATGCTGGCATGAGTTTTTTAGATCCGTTCGAAAAAGAAGAACTTCTGGTTAAGCATAAAAAAGAACGTGATGGCCGCGTTCGAGATCGAATCAA
>JAGWKO010000046.1 GCA_028873295.1 Verrucomicrobiota bacterium | reverse complement strand
TGACAAATTTTGGCTCTCGAGAGCCAAAATTTGTCAAAACTTCAGATAGCCCTCTTATGAATATTGAATTGATACTCCTTCTTGCTCTTGTAGGATTCTTCTGCAAGCCTCTGGGCCTCCACATCGCTCGCGTGCTCGATGTAAAGGCAAAAACGGGGTTGGATGTGGCAATAAAGCCTCTGGAGAGGGGGATTTATCGATGCTGCGGGATTGATCCCTATCAGGAACAGAACTGGAAAGAATATCTCTGGGCGCTTCTCAGCTTTAGCCTGCTCTCTTTGGTCGGGACCTTTGCACTCCTTCTGCTCCAGAGCTACCTTCCCTTCAATCCACAGAACTTTTCTGCTCCCTCCTGGGATCTTGCATTCAATACAGCGATCAGCTTTATGACCAATACTGACTGGCAAAACTATGGAGGAGAATCGACCCTTTCCTATTTTTCCCAAATGGTCGGCCTCACGGTGCAAAATTTTCTCTCCCCCGCTGTAGGACTTGCCGTTGCAGCAGCACTCGTCCGCTCGATTGCTCGCTCTGAAGAGACGACGATTGGCAATTTTTGGGTCGACCTCGTGCGCATCTGCCTCTACCTGCTGCTTCCGTTTGCTCTCATTACAGCGCCCTTTTTCCTCTGGACGGGTGTGCCGCAAAATTTTCAGGAATATACCAAGGTAACAACGCTCGAAGGAGAAGCGCAGATCATCGCGCAAGGACCCGTTGCCTCTCAAGAAGCGATCAAGATGATCGGCTCCAATGGCGGCGGGTTCATGAATGTAAACTCTGCTCACCCTTATGAAAATCCCACTCCGCTCTCCAACTTCATCCAGATCTTCCTGATCCTTTTAATCCCCGCCGCACAGTTTTACTACTATGGACATAGTGTCGAGGACACACGGCATGGCTGGTGTATCATCGCTGCAATCGCTATCCTTTTTGTAACAGCTTCGCTTGGAGTTGCCTATGCAGAGAGTGAGGGTAATCCTCTTCTTGCAAAAATGGGCATTACCGGAGGAAATTGGGAAGGGAAAGAGGTGCGCATGGGGATTTTTCCATCAAGTCTCTTTGCCTGTGCAACCACTGCGGTCTCTTGCGGGGCTGTCAACTGCATGCATGACTCTCTTCTTCCGATCTCGAGTCTTGCACCGTTTCTCTTCATGGAGATCGACGAAGTGATCTTCGGAGGTGTTGGCGCGGGACTCTACAGTCTGATCCTCTATATCATTTTAGCTATCTTCGTCTCCGGGCTGATCATTGGCAGAACGCCAGAGTATCTTGGAAAAAAAATTGCTATTTTCGATGTGAAGATGACGATGATCGCGATTCTCTCCTATGTTCTTCTCGTCCACGGAGGCACTGTCATTGCGCTTTCCACCGAGTGGGGGCGTCACGGTATTGAGAACAGCGGTCCGCATGGCTTTAGCGAGATTCTCTATGCATTCAGTTCCTGCGCTGCCAACAATGGAAGTGCCTTTGCCGGTCTTTCTGCGGACACTGTGAACTACAATTTGAGCCTGGCAATCGCTATGCTCCTTGGGAGATTTAGCATTATTATCCCGGTGATTGCCCTTGCCGGCTCTTTTGTAAGAAAAAAGATCGTTCCTAAAAGCGCAGCTACATTCCCTATCTCCAGCAGGATCTTCATCTCCCTTCTCATCGGCGTCATTATTCTTCTGGGAGCTCTCACTTTTCTTCCTGCTCTGACGATGGGGCCCATTATCGAACAGTTTGAAATGCTAAGAGGAATGTTTTCTCCATGAAAAGGCATTTTGGCCCTTTGTGGCAATCTCTCAAGAAACTGAACCCCCTCTCTCTCCTCGGTAATCCAGTCATGTTTATTACCGAGATCGGCGCGATTATCACGATGATGGAGTGGATCTTTACAAGGCAGGAAAGCAGCGCTTTTTATGCCCAGGTTTCTCTTTGGCTCTGGCTTACGGTGCTCTTTTCCAATTGGGCCGAGTCGGTCGCTGAGATGCGCAATCAGAGGCAGGCAGAGTCTTTGCGCAGCAAACGCGTTGAGACAAGAGCAGAGCTGCAACAGGAAAATGGGGAGTATGCTTCTGTCGATGCGCAAACCCTTCGCAGGGGAAATATCGTGCGTGTGCGCAAGGGCGAGATCATCCCGGGAGATGGAGAGATCATTCATGGGAGCGCCTCCATCGATGAGTCGAGCATTACGGGAGAATCGGCTCCTGTGATCCGCGCTTCAGGGACGGACCACAGCTCTGTCACAGGGGGGACGCGCCTTCTCTCTGATGAGATTCTTGTAAAAATCTCCGCAGATCCCGGCCAGGGTTTTCTTGATCGCATGATCAATCTGATCGAGAGCGCAAAGAGAAAAAAATCGACCAATGAACTTGCACTCACAATCCTTCTCTCAGGGCTTACCTTCATTTTTCTTGTTGTCGTTGTCGCTATAAAAATTTTTGGAAGCTACTTTCGGATCGATCTCTCTGTCACGATGCTCGTGGCTCTTCTCATCTGTCTGATCCCTACCACAATTGCAGGCCTTCTTAGCGCAATTGGCATCGCCGGGATCAATCGCCTCATGAAAAGCCACGTCCTTGCAATGAGTGGTCAGGCGGTAGAGTCCGCAGGCGATGTCGATCTTCTTCTCATCGACAAGACAGGTACGATTACCGAAGGCCATAGACAAGCCTCGGATGTTGCAATAACAGAAGGCGCCTCCATGAAAACGTTCGTTGAGGCTGCTTGGTACACCTCTTTACAGGATGAGACGGACGAGGGACGCAGCATCATCGATTTTTTGCGCAAGCACTACCCCGAAGAGATCCCTGCCTCTTTGCAGGAATATGGTTTCATCCCATTCTCGGCAGAGACGCAGATGAGCGGCGCGGAAATGGAGATGCACTCCTATCGCAAGGGGTCATGTCATGCAATCGCAGAGTGGATAGGAAAGGCGGTGCCCCAGGATGCTAAAGAGGCGGCGGAGAAGTATGCAGAAGCGGGGGGGACGCCTCTTTTTGTCGCAGATGGGAAACAGGTTCTTGGAGTGATTCTCCTTAAGGACAAGATCAAGGAGGGGCTTTCCACTTTTTTTGCGACCTTTCGAAAAATGGGCATCCGCACTGTAATGATCACGGGGGATAACCCCATCACAGCCAAGACGATTGCACAGGAAGCAGAGATCGAAGAATTTTTGGCAGAAGTGACGCCGGAGCGCAAGCTGCAGGTGGTGCAGATGTATCAAAGAGAGGGGATGATGGTAGCGATGACAGGGGATGGGGTCAATGATGCTCCGGCACTTGCTCATGCAGATATCGGTGTTGCTATGAACTCGGGAACTCAGGCGGCAAAAGAGGCCGCGAATATGATTGATCTCGACTCCCATCCAGAAAAGCTCTTTCAGATCGTAGAGATCGGCAAACAGATGCTGATGACGCGAGGCAGTCTGACCACCTTCTCCATTGCCAATGATATGGCAAAATATTTTGCCATCATCCCAGCGATTCTGATGAGTCATTTTCCTCTTGTTGCCAACCTGAACATTATGCACCTTCAGACGCCCGAGAGCGCAGTCCTCAGCGCTGTGATCTTTAATGCTCTTGTTATTCCTCTTCTGATCCCTCTTGCTTTTCGCGGCGTTGCACTCGCAGAAGAGAGAGCGCAGGTTATTTTGCGCAGGAATCTTGCCATCTATGGTATCGGCGGCATCCTTGTGCCCTTCGTGGGCATTAAATGCATCGATCTTCTCCTGGGTTACGTGGGGCTCATATGATCAGGGTGGCTTTTCTTCTTTTCCTCTCTTTTTCTCTCCTTTTCGGCTTTGTCTACCCCTTTCTTGTTTGGGGCATCGGTCAGCTCTTTTTCCCCGAACAGGCTAAGGGAAGCCTTGTGCGGGATGCTGAAGGAATGGTTCTTGGCTCAACTCTGATTGGACAGAATTTTCAGGATCCCCGCTATTTTCATCCGCGGCCTTCCGCAGCGGGGAAAGAGGGCTACGATGCGAGCCACTCTTCCGGGAGCAATTTTGGGCCCACATCGGAGGTTTGGCTTAAACTGGTTAGCAAGCGGGCAGAGGAGTATCGCCTGCTCAATAAGCTTGAAGCGCAAGCTGCTGTTCCTGCAGAAGCTGTTACCGCATCGGGCAGCGGGCTTGACCCTCACATCAGCCTTGATTGCGCAAAAGAGCAGATCCTGCGCATTGCAGAGCTCAGGCATGTATCCAGTGAGCAGGTGGAGCGAATCCTCGATGCCCACACAGAGGAGTGGTTCGGGGAAAAGTATGTGAATGTCCTCCGCCTGAATCTCGCTCTGGATATGCTCACTCACGGAAATAGTGCAATCGAAGGCAATGCCAGGGGCGCCTGGTAGTAATTTTGCACGTTGTCCATCCACCAAAAACTATCGCCATAGGGGCCTCCATCTGCGGGGGCTGTTCCAAGACCAAGTCCTCCCTGCTGTGCTGCATAGGTGCAGTTTGCAAGGCCCACCCCAGGGGCGCTAAGGATCCCAAAGACACCGATGTTTGTTAAAGAGCTCAGCTTGGATCCCCAGGTGATTTGTGTGCCGGAGGCTGAAACAGCGGAGTCTTTGTACTGATTTTGTGAAAAGTAGTCTACGCGTGTGGGTGTCTGTGCAGTGAATGTGTCGCCGAAAAGATAGCTCTGGGCTGAGTCTTCCCAACGGCCCTGTGTATTGGCAAGAGCAGGAAAATCCTGGGTGCTCTGATTGACATGGCCCATTGGGATCTGCCACATCAGCACCGGAAGATTTGTTCCTCCTTCTGTTGCTATGGTCTGCTGAACAGTTTTCAAGAAGAGGTTGTAGTTGTTCCAATGGTCGTGGTTCCAAAACCAAATTGTCGCAGGAGGGTTCGTGTAGCCGACATACAGTTGAGCGCCAATCGGGGCAGATCCTCCATCAATACCGTAGCGATCAATGGCGATGAAATCGGCGTTGTCCGTGATCCCATAGTCAAAATAGACTTTTGCGATCGCTTGTGCTTCATTGACAATGTACTGCTGTACCGTGGAAAAGCTGGCAGACGAATTATAGGTCACATCGGTCCACCTGCAGATTCCCTTCCCTACGCCAAACTCATTCCCAGGAGGTGAGGGAAGATACATCTGGCCCGCATATCCACCAGGCTTGGATGCCCAAAGATTTACCTTCCAGGCTACCTTCATGTTAGAGCCGATTTGAACGGTATCCCCACTCACCCGATCGGTAAATTCTCCTTTAAGAATCGTAGGAAGGCTCTGTACAAATCCTTGCAATGTATTGGGAAATGAAACCGATGTGAGTGGATCTGTCGTAAAATTAGGACCCCACAAATCGGGATACCAGACAGGGTCCTCTGTCCCATTTCTAGAGCAGATGGAGACCTGTGGCGTTCCGGAAAACCCGCGAATGGTAACAGGACTGACGGTTGGATTCGCTATTCCCTCTTGCATATTATATGCAATAAAATCGGGCTCTATCACCACAAGGCAAGGCCAGGAAAGAGAGGAAGTCGCGGTGTAAATGACCTGCCGAAGTGTGCGTATCGTCCGGTTGTAATACTGATTCATGTAGTCTTGGTAGTTAGGTACTTCAGTATTGGCATTGCAGATATTTTTCAGATTGTTGAGGGCCGTGTCATCCTGGTTCAGGGCAACTACGCAATAAAAAACGACGACGGGAATTCTGCCCTGTTGCATTGCGCCGTTGATGAAGTTGGCAAGGTAGTTGCCGGGGCTCCAGCCGGGAGTCGGTTTGCCCTGCCAGTTCATCTGATTTGCATAGACCCATGAAGAGGGACCGGCAGAGATATAGTAGTCGATAAGATCGGTCCATCGCTCTTCTGTGCCCGATTGTCCGCCATTGCCCCACCAGGTGGAATCGCTTGTCGATGAGAGAACGGATCGCGCGCCCATCATCAGATTGGTTGGAAAAGAGGGATGGTCTCCAGAGGTGGGAACGATTGCAAGGCCGAAGGTATTCTGTTGAACAACTGCCTGTGCCCCAGAGCCAACGCGCGTCTGGTAGGTCACGCTTGCAAACCCTGCCTTTTTTGCAGTGATAGACAATGTTGTCCCAGATATGCTGACGGAGACATAGTCGGAGCGATTGGACCAGGCTTGATAGAGGTTGGCGACGGTGTAGGTTTGTGTCGGACTTCCTAGATTCACAACTGCAGCAGGAGAAGGTGGCAAGGGATTGTCTGCAAATGCAGCAGAGCCCAAAAGAAGTAGGGCAAAAATAAGGCGCATCATCTTTCTCCTCTGGTGTTCTAAAAAATGGTTTGATATTGGTTGTTCATTGAATCAATTGTCAAGAAATATCTATGATGAGCAGGTTTTGGGTGTGCACACTCGCCCCCTTTTTTCTTTATAGCCAGGCACAGATACTGCCTGATCTTCTCCTTCCTCCCGATACATCCCCAACAACGATGTCGCTTTCCTGGAGGAATTACACATTCGAAACTCCTTCAGTAAGCACCATACCGACAGCTGCCATTGATAGCGCAACGGGCAATCTTCTTCTTACTCCATTGCTGCAAACAACAAGCCTCTCTCCTGTTCAGGGGACGGATACAAATTACATCTATCAAGGGTATGCAGAAATCAACCTCTCCTCCTATTCCTGGATTCGTCTTGCAGCACAGACGCCAACTGCCACGATCATGACCAACAATGGCAGCGCCACCAGTTATGTGAACAATGATTTTTTGATCTATAGCAAGGAGGCGACGGGAGGTCCTGATACGGTTAATGGCTATTACATTGGTCCAAGTTATAGCAACAATGGAGCGGTGCTGCAGTTTGAACTGGATGCGGGAAAGACTCCACTCGGAAGTTTTGTCACAAATGTGACGACCTCTGCAACCCAGGTTCTGCTCACGGGCTCTTCCTATGATCGCCTCTCTGCTGCACAGGATCAATTTGTCCTGATTGTCTCCTCTACAGCAACTCCTTCTCTTTCCACGTTCGGATGGACTCCTGCCGCGTCTTCTATTGCACTCGCTGCTTCATCCACGCTCTTTTCTTCGCTGGGGGATACTGCTCTTTTCCTAACGCAAAGCTCTGAGTACCTAGATCCTACTCTTGGAACTACCAATTCTGCCTCCCAAAATGTCACCTCGCTTCTTTCTCTCTACACAGGGACAGGAGAATTCAATCGAGACCCGAATGCTACGATCTACCAAACAACGCCAGCTCTTACTGCCTCCGGTACAACAGTGACGCTTGCTGCCAATGCCTACTATCAGTACAGCGGAGAGAGCAGCCTCAGCGCAGCAACAGTAGTTGTCCCTGAAGGGGCTCTTCTTGAATTTGCGGGAGATTTATCGCTGTCCAATGGATCTGTGCAATCTCTTGCCGGCTCAGGACAGAGCGTTCTTCTTTTTTCTGGCGGGACATCTTCTACTCTTTCGATCGAGGGCAGCTCTACGTTCACGCCAGATCTTTTGGCAATTGAAGTGCCGACTCTTTATGTAACAAACCCAGGATCAGAGCCTGTGACTCTGGCCCCTGCAAATCTCACCCTTGCAGGAGGAAGTTTTCTTAACATACAGGGGAATAGCACCACTCTTGTCACAAGTCCAGGCAATAGCTGGAGTGGGACAAATTCACCTGCCATCCCAAAGGAAGCGACAATTCTTTCTGCGGGAACTGTCCATTTTCTCACGCCCAATTCCACAGCAACTCCCGGCAATTGGAGCAACGCCGGAGGACTCAATCTCTACAATGCGATCTTTGATGCCTCCTCTGCTAATACAACATTCACCAATATCAGTTATCTTCTTATCACAGGCACTCTGGAAATCCCTGCCTCCTCCTATAACTATACTATCGACACAGCGGGAGGCACATCCTATTTTGCAGGAAATCTTCAAATCAATGGGGCGCTGACCCTCAAGGGAAATCCGAGATTTGCAGGCTCTTCTGTTACAACAATCTCCAACAGTTTAACGATTCCGGAATACAGTACCTTTTCCTCTCCAACAGTGACAATGAACAATCTTGCAACGACAGATGTTGCTCTCAATCTCTTTGGGTCTTCCAATATCACTACGCTGAATCTTCTTGGAGGGGGAACGGATCTTTATGGGGTAGTCTTCAGCAATCCCTTATTCATCAATACCGTGAATCAGGGCTCTTCCGCAGCTATTGCCGACGCGGCCTTTGTTGGAGGAGGAACGGCGACGAGTACGACGGTCCAAAATTGGACTGTTCAGGGGCCGGCTACCTCTGTGACAGAGCTTGTAGTGGGTGCTATTGTCACTGCAAACAATTTGACCATCAGCCAGACGGATCTTGCTCTTTCTGCTCTATCCGGGCAGATGGGTCGCTTTAATGCTGACAACCTCGTCCTTGAGGATGGGGGAACTTTAACGTGGGATTCATCCATTCTTCTTTCTATTGTCTCTTCTGTAACTTGCGATGCTGAATCGAAAGTGATTGGAGAGACTGGGTCTATCGTGCAATTGGGCGGAGTGAATTTGGTTAATGGGTGGATTGAAGCTGACACAGTCTCTTTTCCTCTCTCTTCCGGATGTAGTGGCACAGGAACCGTGTATGGGAGAAAATCGATTGAGATTCAACCAACTGCTCTTGTGACGATAGGAGAGGGGGTAAATTTCATCTCGTCCAGTACAATTGGAGTATATGGCGATTTTGTCGCTTCTGGAACGGTGACAACGCCGGCCCTTTCTATTGCCTCCGGAGGGAATTTCACAGTAGGAGAGGCGGCAGGAGATCTTTTGACGCTGTATGGGGCGTTCTTTCTTTCTGATGATACAACATCCACCTTCTACATCGCGCCATCGAATGATCCTCAAGAGATTGCAAGTTCGCGCATCAATATTTCAAGTGATGCTATTCTCGGTGGAAATTTGATTCTTTCCAACAGCAGCGGAAACGTCCATTACGGCGATAAGTACATTCTGATGAAAGCAAGCTCCTTTTCTGGTAGTTTTGCGTCGATAGAATTTGCCACTCCCTTGGATTCCGGATACTCCTACCTGCTGGAAATTGGCGACGACCCGCTTTTATATGTTCGGATCACAACGGATATCGATGTAACGGAAGGAGTGTGCTGTGGCAATAATCTCCGCGCGGCAGAGGGGTATCAGGAGATCATCGATAATTTTTGTGGGAATGAGGCATTCACAACATTTCTTGGCTACAGCCTGATCCCCGCTCTGATGGAAGACTCCTCTTCTGGAGGCTCGATTTTTTCGCAGCTCAGTGGCGCCGAATATGCAGCGATCCCCGAATCCTGGAATGAGACACAGTTGATAAGCTTTCTGCCCTGGCAGGAGTGGCTCTGGGAGTCTTGTGCGAATGCTCAAAACCCAGGGCAGGAAAAGAGCCTTTTTGCGGTGGCTGTTTCTGGGCTGCAGGGAGGTGACTCTCAGTGCGGCACGACAAGATGGCATGGGGTCAGCGCCTCAGGAGCTGCCTGTTTTTCCAAAATGCATTGGGATCACTGGTCGCTTCTTCTTGGCATCCAAAATGAGTGGCTTGGTTCACATGCTGCGGACAACGCAAAGGGCTATTGCTCTTTGAATACGTTGGAGGCAATCGGTGCTGCGCAGGTGAAAGGGAATGCGTCTTGGTGCACCCCTTATGGAGCTTTTCTTTTGGGCGGAGGTGGGGGGTGGGGATTCATGCACCGCTCGCCTCTTTTCGACTCCTTTACGGGCCATCCAAAAAGCCACTTTGCTCTTGCAACCTGGAAGGGATATGTGGAGGCGGGCTTTTTGTCACAAATAAGTGCAGTAGAGGGACAGCTTTACTATACAGCACAAGATGTGGGCACATACCGCTCCGATATTCAGGAGGAAGGGTCGGTTGTTGCAGTGACTTCTGATTCTCTGTTTTTCAGCACATTCCGCACGGGATTGGGTGGGCGCATCGGAGGACATTTTTCCAATGCGGGGGTGATCTGGAGTCCCAAGTTTTCGGCTCTTGGATATTGGCAATACCAAAGCAATGGCACTTCGCTCATGATTCAGCCTAAAAACAGCGGTTGTGGCAACTATCGACAGACTTCACAGGGGCTTTCTCCGTGGGGCGCATTCCTTACAGCAGATGTGCGCTGTTGCTGGGGAAATGGGATCACCTGCGATTTTCTTCTCTCAAGCGACCTCTCCTCCCATGTCATTACTTATGGAGGAGAATTCGATGTGGGATTCTCCTGGTAAGGAAGCCATCCTGCCAGATAGAGGGGATAACGGTGAATTTTTAGAGAGCAGTGCAGTTTGTTTGCGCTGAAAATAATGCGATAGGGGGAGTGATATTTGTCTGTAAAGATTTGAGCGCTTTTTGCATGTGTTACCCATCCTGACTTGACTTCTATCGGGATGGCCTTTCCTTCCGATTCGTAGAGGAATTCCACTTCTGCCTGTTTTTCTTGCCAACTGAAAAGAGTGTGGATGTTCCTTGCAAGAAACTCTTGCGCAATAAAATTTTCGGCAAAATATCCCTTATAAGAGCCGTAGTCATAGCTGAGAATCGTCTGGGGGCTGAGATTGCTGAGGGTGCCAAGTATCCCTATATCAAACGGGTAGAGCTTGAAAACTGTTTCGGATGCGTAAGCTGCAAAGGGAAGCTCTCCTGAATTGACAATAGGCACTTTAATAATGAGTTTGGCAGCCTCAAGCCAATCGAGAGCGCCTACCAATCGGCTGTATCGATCAACGCCAGGTACCACTTCCCTGAATTTAAACTTTGTCCCTGTTCCATCCTGTGTTCGAGCAAGTTGAGCGGGGATCGATTGCCAAATTCTTGCAATATGCATCGAATTTACTTTTCCCGAGTGTTTGGCGATATCAGCCAAATAGGTCTCAATCAGTGCGTTTTGCTTTTCTCTTACTTTATTAAATGCAGTGAACAGGCTGTTTTTCTCTTCGACAAAAGTCTTCACCACTTCAGGTAGTCCACCAACAATAAAGTAGTGTTTTAATTGCTCGAACAGATGCTCGTGGATTATATCGGAGAACTGCTCCGTCTGTTTCGCATTGCGTAGCAGCTCTAAACTTCTATGATCTTCTAGGGCAAGGAGAAATTCCTCAAAATTCATAGGATAAAGGGTGCAAAGATCGACTTTGCCTACAGGAAAAGAAGTAGGACCTAAATAGACTCCCAATAATGATCCGGCCGCCACAACAGCTAATTGGGGAAGTTCTTCCGCAAAATATTTCAGGCTGGTTAATGCTCTTGGATTTGCTTGGATTTCATCTAAAATTAGCAGGTCCTGATGCACATCAATCGAGCGTTTTAAATAGAATTCCAGATCTCTGATGAGATATCGGGGATCGAGATTTTCTCCGAAAATCTTACTTAATCCAGCATCTTTCTCAAAATTTACCGCATGGACAGTTGGGAAGTAGGTCTTCCCAAACTGTTGCATCAAAGTCGTTTTACCAACCTGCCTTGCGCCTTTTAAAAGTAATGGCTTGCGATCGGCTTTCTCCTTCCACCGGACCAGCTCTTCCAACAATATTCGCTTCATGTCCTTATTTTCGTCAAAAATGCCGTTTTTTGCCACGTATTTTTCGTCAAAATTGACGTTTTTTTAAGTCAATTAGCATGCTAATTGTTAATGGATTGCGTTTTGCGCGGGAATTTCATACCGTTCGTCAGTGAATAGACATCTTGCAAGACTAATAGACCTCTTGCATAACCTCATTTCCTTGCCCTTGCCCCTGCCCGTGCCCTTGCCCAAAAATTCTTACTAAAAAATTTTATTTTTTAGTATAAATGGTAGTCTTCAAAAATCTATTGGCTATTTTATGCAAAAGTTCGAGGTC
>JAGWKO010000045.1 GCA_028873295.1 Verrucomicrobiota bacterium | reverse complement strand
TGGACGAAAATCGATATATCAAAGGTCGGGAATTATTGATTGGCATAGTATCTATGTTGATCAAGATGGCTCAAAGATAACATTATTTGGGCAAGGGCACGGGCAGGGGCAAGGGCAAGGAAATGAGGTTATGCAAGAGGTCTATTTTTCGGAAACATCGCAAGCGATGATTTTTTTCAAAGTGTAGTTGTCATACTCATATCGAACCGCCTGGCTGTTAGGAGTAATTTCCTTATCCAACCGGTAGAGATGGTTCCATTTTGAATAGAGCCTTTTTGTACCATCTGGCCAACATGCAACAAGTTGTGAGCCCGAGAATTCGAGCGTAATATTGCGAAGATCAACTCGTGAATCCGGCTCCTCGCCACGGAGGTTGGAAAAGCCAAAAGAATCTGAGGCTCCCTTCACCACAAGATCAGACTCAGTGATTACAAGTTGGCCAGAAAGAGGGGAGACATACCCCTCAATGAGCAGATGATTTTTTAGCGAAGCGATCTCTTCGGCAGACGAGGGGAACGTGTCTTCAAAAGGGGTCTTGGCGAAGAGACGAAAGGCCAGTGCCAGGAAAAGAAGCAATCGCATGGCGGAGGGATGGTAAAGGGAAGACATTTTTTAGTAAATCGCATCGATCCGGACATTGGAGATACGAGCATGCAGACGCGCCAGCTTGATTTTCGCTTTGACGCGATTTGACACAAATTGTATATTACCTAATATTGGTAAATAGATAAGGTATACGTTACTTATATGGCAGTAACAAGGTAGATAGACATGAAAATCCCAAGAGAAGAGCTCATTTCGATTCTTTTTCAATTTAATCCTTGGTGGCGAGAGGCAAAAATTGCTGATCTTCCGGGGTGGAAGAGGGGGGCTTTCCAAGAGTTGGTTCAGTGGATCGAAAACCCGCCTGCCCATAGGGCTGTGCTACTTTCAGGGCCGCGGCAAGTTGGGAAAACAACCTTGCTATTACAAGTCATTCAGCAGCTTCTCCAAAATGGAGTGCCTGCCGGAAATATTCTTTATGCCACATTTGACCATCCCATTTGCAAATTGGCCGGACTTGACGCCGTTCTTGAGGCATGGCGTGAAATGGAACCAAAATCGGATGGCCCGGAATACTTATTCCTGGATGAAGCGCAATTCATTAAGGACATCGGCACTTGGGTCAAGCATCAGGTTGATTTTTTCAAAACAAGAAGAATCGTTTTTACAGGATCTGCAACTCCACTGATCCATGTGGGTCAAGAATCTGGCGTTGGGCGTTGGCATACTCTTCGGCTTACTACTCTCTCTTTCTATGAATATCTTCAGATCAAAAAAATTAAAGTTCCTGATGTGCCAGCTATCTCATCTCTACACAACCTATTTAGGATGGGGGAAAATGAACTACTTAAGATGACAGAATCGGCAAGAAGCCTGGTTGGACATTTCCATGAATACCTTGTTCGAGGTGGGTTTCCTCAAACAGTTCTCATCGAAAGCATCACGCAATCTCAAAAACTTCTTCGAGAAGATATTATCGATAAAATTTTAAAAAGAGACATGACAGCTCTTTTTGGGGTACGAAGGATTCTTGAACTGGAGCAACTGTTCATTTATCTATGCATGCACGATGGGGGTATGCAAGATACGACAACTATTTCGAAAGAACTTGGCATTGCAAAACCAACTGTACAAAATTTTATCGACCTATTTGAATCTACCTATTTAATCTACAGGCTCCCTCCCTTTGGCTATGGGAAAGAAGTTCTCCGAGGGAAAAACAAGCTCTATCTTGGAGACCCGGCAATTGCACCTGCTGTTTTAATGAAATCAAAGACGATCCTGGAAGATTCAGGGGCACTTGGCAAATGTGTTGAAACCGCAACTATGTGTCATCTTTGGTCTCATTGCATCTCACGCAATGCAAGATTCAGTTACTGGAAAAACCCGAAAGAAAAAGAGGTCGATTTAATCCTGGAAATAGCAGGAACTCTGATTCCTCTGGAAGTAAAATACCAATCACAACCAGTCCAACCAGGCAATCTTATTGGTCTTATCGATTTTTGCAAGGAGAGGCCTTCTACACGACACGGTTACGTTATCACAAAAAATTCACAAGATTTAGGTCGCCTTGAAGAAAAGTTCATGCGCATCCCCGCTCCTCTATTTTGCTATTGGCTGGGAGCTAATGAGTTTTCGCGTACACGCGATGCTCTTCTGCAATCAGAATAGAGCGCAGCACTGCATAGGCGTTATCCAGCGTGTCATTTACAATCAAGTAGTCATACTGATCGATCTCTGCCATCTCTTGATGCGCCCAGGAAAGGCGCTTTTGAATCTCTTCACCGCTCTCTGATTCTCTCGCCTCAAGCCTTCGCTGCAACTCCTGAAAATTGGGAGGAGCGATAAAAATATAGACCGCATCAATACGCTCCTTGAGCTGCAAGGCACCTTGAGTATCAATTACAAGAAGAACATGTTTTCCTGAAGAGCGCATCTTTTCAAGGCTCTTTTTGGAAGTGCCATAATAGTTGCCAAAAACCTCGGCATATTCAAGAAACTCCCCGGCCAAGATTTGTTTCTCAAACTCTTCCCTTGAGAGGAAATGGTAGTCTCTCCCCTCTTGTTCAAAGGAACGGGAAGGGCGTGTTGTAGAAGAGACGCTCAAAACAAGAGAGGGAAACTCTTTGGCCAGCATACGCGCAAGAGTTGTCTTTCCCGTCCCTGCAGGCGCGCTCAAAACAAAGACGAGCCCCCTTTTTTTCTTATTCAATGTTTTGCACCTGCTCCCGCATTTTCTCAAGCTCTGCTTTCATCTCAACCACCAGATGGGCAATCTCCACGTCCCCTGCCTTGGAGCCAATCGTGTTGACCTCTCTTCCCATCTCCTGAATCAAAAACTCCATCTTCTTCCCGGCATCCAAACGCTCCATCTGGGAAAGGTGTGAGCGAAGTCTTGTGATCTCTTCACTAATATCACTTTTCTCTGCATAAAAAAAGAGCTCACGTCCCAGCTGCTCTTCCCAGGCAGCGGCATTTTGCACAAGGAGTGTAGCGATTTTCTCTTGTAACCGCTGCCGTAAGCGCTCCATTGCAAGAGGCGCTTTTTCCTCAATAGAGCCGAGACACTCTGCCAATCTCAGCGCACGCCCGCACAGATCCTTCTGCAAAAGAGCGCCCTCCCGCCTCTTCATCTCCAGCCAACTCTCAAGACTCGCATTCAAACAGGCGCGAATCGCCTCGCGGTCTTCTTCAGAAAAGGAAATCCCCCTCTGCTCCATAGAGGGAAGATGAGAGAGAAGAAAAGAAATATTGATCTCTGCCGGATCAGAACCAATCTCCAGCGCCAGCTCTCTCCACCCCTTCCTCCAGCTTCGGAGCTCATCCGCATCAGGCAGGGGAAGAGCTTTTCTTCCCGGCATCCAGCGAAGGCGTATCTGCACCTGACCGCGCCCGGCGCGATCTGCAATCCAGCTGCGCATCTCCGGCTCCAAAAAGGAGAGCTCCTTGGGAAGACAAAAGAGAAGATCGAGAAATTTGCGATTGACCGATTGGATCTCAATGGTCACTTTTCCACAGGGTACCTCACAAGAAGCAGTCCCGAATCCTGTCATACTAAGCATGTTGAATACACCTCAATGGATCAAATGAAAGTCGATGTAAAGGGGAAGGGCCTATGCGAGAAAGAACAGCTAAATGGTGCGCAGTGCCATACCCCTTGTGCTTTGCAAAAGAGTACTCTGGCCAGAAACTATCCTGCTTTCTCATCCATCGATCGCGTGTCACCTTGGCAAGGATCGAGGCTGCTCCAATCGCGCGAGAATGAAGATCCCCACCCACAATTCCCAGAGAAGGCAAAGAAATAGAAGGAAGAAGCGGGCCATCGATCAAAAGGGCATCAGGAGCATCGGAAAGCGCTTCCACCGCGCGCTGCATAGCAAGAAATGTCGCTTGGAGAATATTGATCTGATCGATCACCTCTGCATCAACCATGCCAACTGCCCAAGTTACACCAGGAAAAGCGATGATCTCTTCATAGAGTCGCTCTCTCTCTTTTTCTTTCAGCTTTTTACTGTCAGTGATTCCCTCAAGCGGACAAGGAGAAGGCAAAATACAGGCAGCGGCCACCACAGGTCCAGCAAGAGCGCCTCTGCCCGCCTCATCAATGCCCGCTACCCGAATGATCAAATGCCAGCGTCGCTGCTGGGAGGAGTAGCCTCCTCAGACAGAGTCCCCTGCGGGCGAATAGCTTCCTCAGATGGAGTCCCCTGTGGGCGAAACAGCTCGCGCAGCTTCGTAGCTTTCCCTGTCTTTCCTCTAAGGTGATAGAGTTTGGCGCGGCGCACTTTTCCAGAGCGCTTCACCTCAATACTTGCAACATAGGGGCTGTGGAGCAAAAAGAGACGCTCCATGCTCGAACCATAAGCGGTGCGATAGACGGTAAAGGTCTCGGAAAGTCCTGTCCCCTTTTTCGCAATCACAACACCAGCAAAGGACTGAACCCTCTCTTTATCTCCCTCTACAATACGGGTGCCGACAATTACCTGATCCCCAATGGCAAACTGAGGAACTTCTTTTTTCTTATACTCTTGCTCAATTTCTTCAATTTCTCTAATCCGGCTCATAACTCTCCTACATTCCTATACAATTCAGGACGTACACGCGCTGTCTTCTTACACGCCTCCTGTTCCCGCCATTTGCGAATCTCGGCATGATTCCCCGTCAAAAGGACAGGAGGCACACCAAGACCTTCAAACACCTCGGGCCGAGTAAAATGAGGGGCATCAAACCTACCCTTCTGGAAAGAGTCTTCCTCTACCGCATCAGGATGCCCTATCACTCCCGGCACAAACCGCGCCACAACATCGACAAGAACTACAGCAGCTGCACATCCGGAAGTAAGCACATAGTCTCCAATGCTCACCTCCTCATCTACCTCTAACTGCAGAGCCCGTTCATCCACTCCCTCATAATGACCGCAGAGAAGCACCAGGTGCTCTCTCTTTGCAATCTCCCCGGCAAATGCCGCTGTCAGCGGCTTCCCCTGGGGAGAAAGATAAATCACATGAGACTGAGGACCACGCACACTGCGAATGGCGCGAACAACAGGCCCTGCTTTCAACAACATCCCAGGCCCACCACCAAAGGGACGATCATCAACTCTCTGATGTTTCGGATCATCAGAAAAATCACGAATATCCCTATGTCGGATCTCTAGAAGCCCTTTCTCTTGCGCTCTCCTCAACATACTGACAGAGAATGGCCCCTGAAAATAGTCAGGAAAGAGAGAGAGGATGTCGACAATCATTTTTTCTTACGTCGATCCCGTTCCTTAGCGCGCTTGGCCATCTCTTTTGCCTTCATCTCTCCGACAACTTCGGGGGCCATCTTCTTTGCGAGCGTGAGCACTCTATCGCTCACTTCAGCACCGAGTCCTACCCAAAAACGGAAACGCTCAATGTCAAGAGTCCAATTGCGTTCTTCTTTGTTGAAGGGATGGTACCATCCAAGCTTCTCAAGATAGGCGCCATCTCTATTTTGACGCTTATCCATCACCACAATACGAAATTGTTGACGATTGCTGGCTCCCTGTTCTCTCATGCGAATTACTAACGCCATTTCTTACCTAATTGTTGATTATCTAACTGTTTTTTCATGTCACGAAAACTGGAAGGACCCTTTCCTCCCATCATCTCTTTCATCATCTGCTTCATCTGCTTAAATCCCTTGACCAGACGATTTACCTCTTCTACAGAAACGCCACTGCCTTGGGCAATTCTCTTGCGCCGCGAAGGGGTAAGCTCATCTTTCTCTTCCCGCTCCTTCCGCGTCATCGAGAGCATCATCGCTTCCATGCGAGCAAATTCCCGATCGCTCCCCTCCAGCTGCTCCATCATGCCGCCCACACCAGGAAGCATCTTCAAAAGCGAGCTAAAGGAGCCCATCTTCTTTATCTTGCCGAGCTGGTTCAGGTAATCAGCGTAGGTGAAAGAGGCTCGTCTTGCCTTCTCTTCCAGCTCGCGACTCTCCTTCTCATCAAAATGGTCCTGAGCCTTCTTCACCAGGTTGATCACATCGCCCATACCGAGGATGCGATCTGCCATGGAACGGGGATTGAAGAGCTGCAGATCTCCTACCTTCTCCCCTATCCCCTCGAACTTTAAAGGCTTCTCCGTTACCTCGCGAATCGAAATCGCAGCTCCCGCACGCGCCGTTCCATCGAGCATCGTGAGAATTGTCCCTGTGATGCCAACCTTCTGGTGAAACTCCGCAGCGACCTTCACTGCATCTTGTCCCGTTGCGGCGCTTGCCACAAATAGCACTTCTTTCGGCTCTACAAGTCGCTTGATCTCGGCGAGCTCTTTCATGAGAGGCTCATCGGTCTGCACTCTTCCCGCCGTATCGACGATCAGAACCTCGTACCCTTCGCGCAGCGCCTTTTCTCTGGCTTCCCTGGCAACGCGCACAGGCGACGCTCCCTCCAAAGAAAAGAAATCAGCGCCGACAGAAGCGCTTAGCACCCGAAGCTGCTCTACAGCAGCAGGGCGCTGCAAATCGCATCCTGCAAGAAGAAGCCGTTTCTTCCCCATCTTCTTCTGCATGTAGCTCGCAAGCTTTGCAGTTGAAGTTGTCTTCCCGGAGCCTTGCAGACCGCAGAGCATGACAACTCCGAGCCCCTTGCTCCCAAGATCAAGCGGCGCCTCTTCGCTTCCCATGAGGCTGCTCAGCTCTTCGTGGATCAGCTGAATGAACTGCTGTCCCGGGGTCACCGATTTCAATACCGCGCCACCTAAAGCCTTTTCTTTAACTCTCTGAATAAAGCGACTTACTACCTGGTAGTTGACGTCTGCCTCCAAAAGAGCAAGTCGCACTTCGCGAGTCGCCTCGGCGATATTTTCTTCCGAAAGCACCTTCTTCCCAGAGAGGCTGGTAAAAAGATTCTGGAATTTTTCAGTCAAAGTCCCAAACATGAAACCATATGATAACAGATAAGTCTAAGAAAGTCTCGCATAAAAGATGCGTTCTTTTCCACTCAAATCGAAAAAAATCTCCTGTTCCTTCCAAGGAGGGCCAAAAATAGCAACTATATCTTTTGCTTGTCCATGGCCTATCTCAAGAAAAAGCTCTCCGCCCGGCAGTAAAAAATCTGGTGCTTCCCTTGCAATGCGGCGATAGAACAAGAGCCCCTCTTCCTCTGCCACAAGAGCCATCTCCGGCTCAAAATCGCGGACAGAGCGCTCCAATTCCACATACTCTTTTCTTGAAACATAAGGGGGATTACAGACAATCAAGTCTGTTTTTTCTCCCTGAAATGGCGCAAAGAGATCGCCGAGACGAAGAGAGGTTTCGATTCCATTCAAAACACAATTTTCCTTTGCAAGAGAGAGCGCTTCCTCGGAAAGGTCTGAAAGAATCACCTCCGTTTCGGGGAGCGCTTTTTGCAAAGAGATGCCAATACAGCCGGATCCCGTGCAGAGATCCCAGATTTTCCCCTCAGGCCTTTTTTGTACAATCCGATCGACTAAAAGCTCGGTTTCCACTCGCGGGATAAGAGCGCGCCTATCGACGCGAAGAGGGGTGCCGTAAAAGGTGATTTCACCTAGGATATACTCCCACGGCTCTCCTTCTCCGTGCCTTCGCACAGCGTCTTCACGCCCTCCCTTTTCACAAAGGGCTGTTTCAACCCAACGCGGAACCATGCTTTAGTTGTTCCTGATAAAAGAAGTGCACCAGGGGAAGGATCATATCGTCGAGATCGCCTTCCATAATGCGGTCGAGCTTGTAGAGCGTGAGATTGATGCGATGGTCCGTGACGCGGTTTTGCGAATAGTTATAGGTGCGGATGCGCTCTGATCGATCGCCACTCCCCACCTGACTTGCCCGCAGGGCAGACATCTCCGCAGCTGCCTTGCGCCTCTTTTCTTCCACAATCCGGAAGCGAAGAAGTCGCATTGCCTTCTCTTTATTCTTGTGTTGGCTGCGCTCTTCCTGACAGGCTACAACTGTCCCTGTTGGAATGTGCGTGATCCGCACGGCTGAGTCGGTGCGGTTGACGTGTTGCCCCCCCGCTCCTGAAGCGCGATACGTATCGATCTGCAGATCCTTCTCATCGATCGCTATCGCCTCTTCTTCACCGGGCTCCAAAAGTACTGCCACTGTGATTGCAGAAGTATGCACTCTGCCCTGCGTCTCTGTCTCAGGAACGCGCTGAACGCGATGTGTCCCCGCTTCGTACTGCATCAGGCGAAAAACGTTCTCACCTGCCAAAGAGAAAATATACTCTTTGTAGCCACCAAGCTCCGACTCGGAAGTTGAAAGAACTTCTCTCTTCCATCCTTTCTGCTCCGCATAGTGTTGGTACATGCGCGCGCAATCAGCAACGAAGAGGGCAGCTTCATCCCCTCCTGTTCCTGCGCGCAGCTCTAGAATAACGCTACGGCTATCTCGAGGATCAGGAGGCACGAGGAGGTCCTCCAGCTGTTTTTGCAAAAGCAGCTGTTCAGCGTCAAGACGCGTCTGCTCTTCTCGCAAGAATTGCTGCATCTCTGCATCACTTTCTTTTGCAAGAAGCTCCTGCGTCTCCTCTTTCTCTTTTTGGCTTTTTTCAAAGGCCTCCCACGCCTCTTTCAGACGGGAAAGCCTGGAATGCTCTTGAGCAAGCTCACGATAGAGCTTTTGATCAGAGGGGGAAACAGCGCCGAGCTGTTCCTCCACCTCTTTCAATCGCGCAAGGAGCCGTTCGACCCGCTCCTTCACTTTTTCTTCTTCTCTTTTGCCTTCTGCTGTTTCTGCTTCTCTTCCTGCTTATCCTGCGCCTGCTTTGCCTCTTCCGCTTTGCGCTGATATTTCTTCGCAAACTTGTCTACCCTACCCTCAGCATCGACAAACTGCTTTGACTTTGTAAAGAAGGGATGGGAAGAAGAAGAAATGGGCACACGACACATGGGATACTCTTTCCCTTCAAAGGTCGTTTTCTCTTTGGTCTGCAGAGTAGTGCCAATAAGAAAAGTGGCTCCTGTCGAGGAATCGACAAAAAGAACTTCTTGATAAGAGGGGTGAATCTTCGGTTTCATAGCTAAATTCCAAAAGTTACAACTTCCCACCCACTCTACTCCTCCTTCCCTAAAAAAACAACATATTCGATGAGATGCGTAAACTTTTGCAGGGCACGCTCACAAAAAAAATAGTTTATGCTGGTAGAATAGGCCTCTTGCAAACTTGAGGTCTAATATCTACCACGAACCCACCCCGGTGAGGAGTCCTATGAACAAGCTGATTGCTATTTTCTTTTTTTTGTTTACGCATAACATTTTTGCTATAAACGAATATTCATTGAATTCATTGCAGACCCATCACCTTCGACTATGCGCTTATCACTTGCTCAAAGAACAACCGGGAGTCATCCTTACAATAGGTGCATGTCACACAGCAGTTAGAGATCTTATCCAACGACATCGATCTGTTCAGATTATTCCCCTATATTTTCAGAACAAAGAAAATTGGCACACTCTGTTAACTGAATTGAAGGGACGTTCTTTTGACTGTTTCTATGTTGCAAACGCTTTAGAAGTCATTTCCAATCACAATAAATTCATTGAAGACCTGTTGCATTGTCTCAAACCTGAAGGAACTGGTATATTTTGCGTAAACCCGTCAGAACTAACAACATTAGACAAAGAACTTGTTAGGTTTATCGAAATGACACATTGGAAAACATTGGTATCCCCTCCTACAATTCTCTCGATCGATACATATCGCAACTTACTTGTTAATAACGGATTTTCCATAACAAATGAATTTAGGTCAGATTTTGTTTTTTTTAACTACAACTACGAATTTGACTCGTGGATTTGCGACAGATTTAACATAATTGATTTTTACACAAAAAGACTATTCTCGTCAGAATTTAAATCATTTATAAAGAAAAATTACCCCTGCATCCTTTATCGTCAATTTGATCCGTATCTATTTTTTGTGAAAAAATTGTGATACTTTATTTAAAAACAGATCAAATAAGATCTTGCTCGTTTTCTTAGCCGCCTCACTAATAGAAATGCCTGCCATAAGGCAAGCTTCCGGGTGCACTTGACTTGCAATCACCATGCCATCTTTACTTATGAGCAACTTAGGAACGCCAGAACACTCAAGAACCGGTTCCAGAAATTCTCCATGGCAGACAATACCTTGGTGATGAGCTGTCCAGGCTACCGGAGATTCTTGAGCAAAAAGAACCTGCATTCTTTCTTTCCAACAAGATTCCGTTAGTGTTAGATACTGGAAATTTTTCCCCTTATGCACACTATCGATTGGTTGTCGTAATGAACCCCCGTGATATACATTTATAGTTTGAGCACCACGACAAATACCCATTACGGGCATTTCCAACTCTCGCGCACAAAAATAAAGAGAAAATTCAGTGATTGAACGTCGATAATCACCATCGAATTCTGGACCATCTTTTCTAGTTGCTCCATAGAATTCATGCTGAATATCCTTACCGCCAGGCAATACCAAAGCATGACAAATTGCCAGAGCGCTTCTTGCTCGTTTTTTCACAAGACCTATCACTGATTCAGGCGAACATTTCGCTAAGAGATTCTCTGGAATGCTCATTCTTGAGTCCCCACTGTTTTGCGCATGGGCAATCCCATTTGCAACCTCATTAGCAAGCTGTTCAACCGCAATGCCCGCTGATTCCATATCAATTTTCAGAACGCATGCCCCCCGCTCCCTTAGAACATTCGCAATGAGTGGCGTGCACAGCCCTTGATCGAGAAAATTCCATGTCATGCCAATAATCGGCTTGTTAAGTACAGGCAACTCTGCGCGATCGGTGTAGAACCCCTTGTCAAAAAGCAAGCAATCCGTCAAATCAACTTCAATTAAATAACTTTTCTCAACACTATTTTCGAAAAAAGATGCCCCCACCAAGTTTCCCTTCAACATGAAAACGTTAATAAGCTTTGTCTGATTCCAGCATGAGTAGGAAAGTTCAGAGTAAAAAAACACTGTATCTCGAATCATCGCATGGGAAATCCCCTCTTCTTTCATTTCTACGTGTGAAAAGTGGACCCTTTCTATTTGCGCATTTACCCAACTACACAATTTAAAATCACAACGAATAAAATTCGTTGTCACTACTATGACACCGGAAAATCCAATCCCAAGAAACTCGCAGTCATTGAAAATACATCTATAAAAACTAGTATTACAGAGCAAAATCTTATCAAACTCACAATCAAACAAAGCCACATCATGAAATATAGAATTAGAAAAATCAATTTCAGAAAACTTACACGATCTAAAAGTCATATTATCAAACAAAACAAAACGCATATTGTTACTTTCAGAGAAATCAATGTTTTCAATTTCTGTATTAAAGCCATGTTCCATAAGCAACGCACCAAGAGGGCAGAACATAGTCTCGTCATTTTCCTGAATAGTGATTCTCTGCTGCACAATTGAATAAATTTTCACCCAGTCATCTTGAGAAAGATTCTTACGAATTTCTTTTTGCATGCAGAAAACAATACAAGCACCGTCATTTTAAATCGATCAAATAAATTAATTAACAGAAACAAATAACCCAACAAACCACTAACAAAAACTTCCGCAGTTGACCAATGAGAATTCACAAAAAATACTTGACACACGTAGACTATCTAACAGACCGCCCCCATCCTCACGCACTATCTGGCTGTCAGCAACAGAAGCAAGGAAAGCAAGTTTCAATAAGGAGCCCCATGAACAAACTGATCGCTATTTTCATTTTTTTATTTACGCATAA
>JAGWKO010000044.1 GCA_028873295.1 Verrucomicrobiota bacterium | reverse complement strand
ATGATGGGAAGGATGTGCATGATACGCATGATAAATTTATCATGCGTATCATGCACATCCTTCTCATCATGTTTTCTTCCTGAGACCAAAGGCCAGTTGTCAACTCTTCATCTTGTTTGGGTATATACCTTTCGTGAATGAAAATTTGGCTCACAGTAGGGAAACATGTTTGTTTAAGTGCAAAAATCAGGCCCTGCGAACGACGCGAAGTCCGGGGAAAGCGAGCGCATGAGCAGCCCGCGGCCTCAAATCGCACAGCAAAATCGCACCCGGCAGGTCTTTAGAAGCTGCACCTACCAATCTTGTATACCAAAAGTTTTTTAGGTTTTTTGGGTATAAAATGTTTCGACAGTCTCTTTGAGAGTCGCTTTTTTCTCTATGTGCAGAAGCTCTTTGAAAATGACGTGGACGGAGGCGACGTGTAGGCCTGTCCACCTGCTGATCTCTTCCACAAGGCGGGATTGGATCTCTTCGGCCTTTTCCGGAATCGAAACCTCCTGCGCCACCTTGATTTCTACGCGAATGCTGAGGGAGTGCTTTTTCTGGTCCTGCTCTACGTAGATGCCCTTTACGCTCTCTACTTCTCTCCCAAGAAGGCTGTCAAAAAAATTGCCTTCAAGCAAAGCAATACCAGAAATTTTTGCAAGCACCTGGATAACGATCCCCTGAAATACCCGCGTCTCGATGTCGCGAATAAAGATCGTATCCGGAAGTTTTACCTCTTTCGAGTCGATATTCTTCAGGCCCTCGAACATAGTTGCAATCCTCTTACCAGCTTGCTTTGACGATGCCGGGGATCAGACCCTGGCTTGCCATTTCGCGGAAGCAGAGGCGAGAGAGGCGGAATTTTCTGAGAAAGCCTCTTGCGCGCCCAGTCAATTGGCAGCGGTTGCGAAGGCGGATAGGGGAGCTGTTCTTCGGCATTTTATTGAGTTGATCGACGGCGCGGAGGCGCTCTTCAATCGGTTTTTTCATGTCGAGAATCGCTGCCTTGAGGGCCGCTCTTTTGTCCCACTGATTCTGTACAAGTCTCTCTTTTCTTTTTTGTTTTGCGACTGCGGATCTTGTTGCCATCGTTTATTTCCTTTTCGCTGGTCCCTTCTGCCGCTGTTTGCGGTTAGGGTCTTTTTTATTGATCACATAGACACGACCTCGACGTCGGACAATTTTATCCCCTTTTGAAGGGTCGGCCTTAATGGATGCTCCTACTTTCATTGCTTCCTCACAACTGGAAAGAGACACTTGTAACATATTTACCTCTTGCTTTCAAGCAAAAAAGCGGTTATCCTTGTCAGGAAACGCATTTTTTGATGAGAGACTATGAAAAGAACTTACCAACCAACGAAGCTACGCCGCAAACGAAAATTTGGATTCCGCGCTCGGAAGAAAGCGGGCGGAGCAGTATTGAGCCGTCGTCGCAGAGCAGGCCGCAAGCGCCTTTCCGCCTAACCTTCAAAAAGAGGGAGCGCCTCTGTAAGCGTTGGGAATTTCGCCGCGTCATGCGCGAGGGGAAACGGCAAACGACTGCCCTTCTTTCTCTCCATGTCGCTCGGGGCTCTTCTCTTCGCCTCGGGATTTCCGTGCCTGGCCGCTATGGGACAGCGCCGGAGCGCAACCTTTTCAAGAGGCGCATGAGGGAGCTTTTTCGCCGTTACAAGGAATTTCTTCCTTCCGGTCTGGAGATCCATATCGCCCCCGGAAAGCAGGCAAAAGAGGCCTCTTTTGCCATTCTGGAGGCCGAGTTTTCTCTGCTTTTGTTCTGTCAGCATCCGCGATGAAAGGTATATATAGTTATCCTACTGTCATTTTACGCCACGCAAGAGAGAACCTCAAAAAATGTTCTTTGCGCGGGCTTGAGGGCAGGGGGGATTTTCTCTTTTTTACCTATCCCAGGGATACTCTGCCTGATCTCTCCGGATATCTTTTGCTGCGAGTGGATGCCCCGTCTCTTTCTCCTGCTGACTGCAATCGTGGGCTCTTTTTGCTCGATGCGACGTGGAGACTTGCAGAGAAGATGGGGAAAAGCCTTCCTCCAAATCTTGAAGTTCGCTCTCTCCCCTCGCATTTTCGCACAGCCTATCCGCGTGAGCAGACGGATTGTCCTGACCCCGAGCGAGGCCTCGCCTCTATTGAGGCGCTCTTTTTGAGCTACTACCTTATGGGGAGGAGCACGGAGGGGTTGCTCGACAATTATTATTGGCGTACTCTTTTTTTGGAGAAGAATTGTTTAGTTTGACTTTTACTGAGAGTAGCGCATACTTTGACTGACTTAATGACTTCTGAATTACCCAAGCATTACCCCGGGGGGGAGCATACGATTTCTGTAGAGGCGATCGACTGCGACGCTCTGCGCGTGATTATGAAATTGCGAGACGCTGGTTTCCGCGCCTATCTGGTGGGTGGGGGAGTGCGAGATCTTTTACTCGGCGTTCGCCCCAAGGATTTTGATGTTTCCACGTCGGCAAAACCGGAAGAGGTGCGAAAGATTTTTTCCAACTCTCTTTTGATTGGGAGGCGGTTTCGTCTTGCTCATGTGCGTTTTGGGAAAAAGGTGATCGAGGTCTCTACCTTTCGCTCTGGTGAGATTGACTCGCCCGAACTAATTGTGCGGGACAATCGCTGGGGGACGGAGGAAGAGGACGTTCTGCGTCGCGATTTCACGATCAATGGGCTTTTTTTCGATCCCCAGGAAAATCTTCTCATCGACTATGTAGAAGGGTATCCAGATCTGCAAAAAAAGATTCTTCGAACAATTGGCGACCCCTCTCTGCGCTTTAAGCAGGATCCTGTTCGCATGATTCGGCTGATCAAATTTTGTGCGAGATTTCAGTTTGTTATCGACCCTCCCACTCTCGAAGCGCTTCTTGCCTGTAAGGAGGAGATTCTCCAGAGCTCTTCGGTGCGCATTTTTGAAGAGCTGCTCCGCATGCTCGAGTCGGGCTCTTCGCGCCTCTTTCTTCATCTGTTGCAAGAGTATGGGTTTCTCGCGGCGCTTCTCCCTGAATTTTCTCACTTTCTCGCAACCTATGGCGACGCATTGACCTTCCAGCTGTTAGAAGAGGTCGATCGGCGGGTCCAGGCAGGGGAAAAGGCGCCTGCCCGTTCTCTGCTTGTCGCGCTTCTTCTCTTCCCTCTTCTCGATCAGTATCTTCGTGGCAAAGAAAAGAGCGATGAGAAGCCGATGCATCTGGGACAGTTGGAGAACGTTATTTTCTATGTGATCGATTGCTTTTTCTCGCCCTTCTTTGTCCTCTCTCGCAAAATGCGCGCAGAGGTGGCTTTTCTTCTTACGGCGCAGTACCGCTTTGTGCCGCTCAGCGGAGAGCGCCCAAGACATTTTCGCTTTCCCAAAGATGAGCTCACGCCCCTTGCGCTCGATCTCCTTGCTCTTCGCGGCGTATGCAATCCCGATCTTTCCTCCTATGTTTCTCTTTGGCATCAGGCGCTGTTGAACACAAAAAAAGTTTAAGGCCATGCAAAGTCCCTTGGATCTTTTCATTCTTGCAGCTGAGCCAAGCGGCGATCTCTTGGGAGCGGAACTTGTGCAGAAGTTGCTTGAAGCAAGAAGAGATCTACGCATCGCTGCTGTTGCAGGGCCCCATCTGCGCGCTTTGCCAGTGGAGCCTCTGTTTTGCATGGAAGAGCTTCAGGTGATGGGATTTATCGATATACTCTCTTCACTTCCTTCTCTGTGGCGTCTTTTCCGAAAGATTCGCCGGACGATTCTTGATCTTCAGCCGCGCGCGGTGCTCTGTGTCGATTATCCTGGTTTTAATCTGCGCCTCGAGGCCTCTTTGCGCAAGGCAGGCTATTCGGGCAAGCTGATCCATTACGTTTCTCCCACTGTGTGGGCCTGGGGAAAGAAGCGCATTCCCAAAATGGCAAAAACGCTCGACCTTCTCCTCACGCTCTTCCCCTTTGAAAAGGCCTCTTTTGCCTCCACATCATTGCGCGTTGAATATGTTGGGCATCCTCTCTCTTCCAAAATTTCTTTGCCTCAATGTGATGAAGAGGGCAGTATGCTTGCGATTTTCCCCGGAAGTCGAAGAAAGGAAATTTTACGCACTTTCCCGGCGCAGCTCGAGGCAGCTGCCAGACTGTGCAGAGAAGATCCCGATTGTGCTATTGGGATTTCTCTTGCTTCCTGGGATCTTGCACCCCTTCTCATTGCTCTTACGCAGCAAAAAGAAGCGCTTCCCATCACTTTTTTTGCTCCGGAGAGAAAGGAGGAGCTGGTGCGCTCTGCAAAGGTTGCTCTTGCTACCTCAGGGACCATCACTCTTGAACTTGCTCTTCATCAGCTCCCCTCTCTTGTCACCTATGGGATCTCTTCGGCAGATCTCTTTCTTGCGCAAAAGGTCTTTAAAATCCATCTCCCCCATTACTGCATTGTGAACATTCTTGTAGCCGAAGAGCTCTTCCCAGAGTTTTTTGGCCCCAACCTCACTCAGGACTGTCTTTTTTCACAGCTTGAAGAGCTGTGGAGGGATAAAGAAAAAAGAAAAAGGATCCGGAAAGGTTGCCATTCTCTGCGTGATGTCCTTCAGACGCGCGATAGTGCCACAGAAGCTGCTGGCTATCTATTGAAAATAATATAATTACACTCTAAATAAATGACTTAGTGTTGATTTATTATTCATTATTATGTATAATAGACACGTTGTTGCTAATAATGTTGGAGGTAATTATGAGCAGTTCAATAGAAAGAACTCGCGAAATACCAGGCTCCCTCCAGCAAAACGAACGGGATATTGGGGGGAGTATAAGAGGAGTTGTAGAGAGAGTTAGAGCTCTTTGGACTCAAGCCTCCTCTTTTCTTGGTAAAACATATTTTTCTGCAAAAGCGAGCTATCTGCTCGCAACAGCAAAACTGTACAGAATGGTTGGGCTGAATGGCATGGGAGATTCTGCTTTTGGAGCAGGGGAAATTGAGCTGGAACGCTTGAGAACTTTTGCCAGCGAGAGGGGGATGCACGGTGTCGCTTTGTCAGCTGTGAAAAGATCTGCAAAAGCGGCGGCCTCTTCTCCAGCCGGTGAAGGGGGTGGGTCCTATATTGAATGTGTACAGGCCCTGACAAGAGCAGAGTTTTGCATGAAGCGCGATGGGGTAATAGTCGGAAAGATCGGACTGCCAACAGAAAATGAAGATACCGCAGAGCGGATGGCTTCCAGCGAAGCACTTATCCGCACGATGGAGTCGATTTTTGAGGAGATGGAAATCACTCCAGAGCAGGTGACTTCGATGCTGGGCTTCTTTGGGGCAAGTAGTTTGGCGGAATTTGTGGGAACATTTTCAAAGCTGCAAGAAGGGCTAGATCATGCTTCCCTTACATCCATGGAAAAGAGGGGAGACTCCATCGCAATCTCTTTTGACACAAAGAAAAAAAGAGTTAAGATGACCTATCAAACGACAAGACGCGCTACCCTGCGAGCTGAAGCCGACCTGGAAACGATCCTCAGCACCGCAGACTATCATATTACGAGCCGGATCGTTTTCAACGATAAGGGCGAGCGTAAAGAAATGATTGTCACTACGCAGACCCTGAAGGCGAAGCCGGATGAAGAATCTCTTAAGGTGAAGCCGACTGAAGAATCTCTTATAACCACTATAGAGAAAGCGATGTCTTTATATGCTGCGGAGATGGCCAGAACGATCGGGCTCGCTTTTTAACGGCCCTTTGCTGTAAAATTGGCGGCGTGTCGAATCGCTTTACTATTGCCCTGGACCTCCTCCTGGAAGGGAAGAAGGAGAAAATCCAGGAGAGCGTGGATTCATCTCTTCTTGAGATTGAGGAGGGGGAGCTTTCTTTCCCCTCTCCAATTCTGGTGGAAGGGGAGATCTATATAGCGGATGAGGAGCTGATTTTTCACATGCAGGCAAAGACTGTTGTGCGGATGCCCTGTGCGATCTGCAACGAGCTGTGGGAGTTCCCCCTGTATGTGGCGCCTCTTTATCACACACAAGCACTCTCAGAGCTTAAGGAGATGCGATTCGACTGGAGAGAACCCTTGCGGGAAGCGCTTTTGTTGGAAGTGCCGCACTATGTTGAGTGCCGAGAGGGACAGTGTCCCCAGCGTCCTCTTCTTGCCCCCTACTTGAAAGACAAAGGGCAGGATGGAGAGCATTTCCCCTTCTCTGCGTTACCGCAAAAGTAGATGTTAAGGAGTAGAGAAAATGGCAGTTCCACGTAATCGCACCTCCAACGCGAAGAAGAATTCGCGGAGGTCGCATCATGCAAAAACCCCGAAACAGTTTCAGAAGTGTGACAATTGTGGCGCATCCCATCTGTCGCATCGCGTCTGTGTCAGCTGCGGATATTACAAGGGTCGCTCTCTCTTGCCCCAACAAGAGGGCTAGAGCCCATGCATGAAATTCTTCTCAATGTAGAATCGAAAGAGATCCGGTACGCCTATCTGAAGCACGGCCAGTTGCACGATTTGATCGTCGAGCGCAAAAAGTCGCGCCAGATGACGGGTAATATCTATCGAGGGCGCGTCACTCACATTCTTCACAACATTCAGTCTGCCTTCATTGATATTCATGAGGGGGAGAATGGGTTTGTGCATATCAGCGACATCCTGGAAAACAGAAAAAAGTTTGAAGAGATGTTTGAGATTGATTTTGCAAAAAACCGAAAAGAGAAAGAGGAAAAGAAGGAGATCGAGCAGCTTCTCAAGGTGGATCAACCCGTTTTAGTGCAGGTGATCAAGGAGCCGATCGGGACAAAGGGGGCAAGACTCACTTCGAATGTCTCTGTTGCCGGGCGCTATCTTGTGCTTCTTCCCAACCAACCGCATCGGGGAGTGTCGCGCAAGATTGAGGATCGGGAGACAAGGGATCGCCTTCGACAGCTGATCGCCTCTTTTGAGATGCCGCAAGATATGGGGCTGATTTGCCGTACGGCGAGTGCTGAGGCGAGTGAGGAGGCTCTTGTCGCAGAGGCAAATGATCTTTTTCACACATGGCAGGGAATTGTAGAAAAGTTTAACGGTGCAAGTGGGCCCATGCTCCTTTTAGAGGAGTCGGATCTTGTAAAGCGCGCTCTTGTGCAGTGCATCGACAAGAAATGGGAACGTCTGCTTGTGGATGACTATGCTGTCTATCAGCGCTGTAAGCAGCTCTATTCCAAATATGCTGCAGAGCATTCCCTCAAGATCGAATTTTACCGCGACAAAGTGCCCATGTTTGAGCGTTTCAACATGGAAAAGGAGATCGATAGAGCGACGCGCCGCAAGGTGTGGCTCGGCTCTGGTGGATATCTCTTTTTTGATCGCACGGAAGCGATGCACACAATCGATGTGAACTCGGGGCGCAGCTCTTCGAGCAGTGGATCCTCGGATCTGGAGGAGTCCCTCGTGCAGATCAACCTGGAAGCTGCAGAAGAGATTGCGCGGCAGCTCAGAATCCGAAACGTTGGAGGGCTGATCATTTGCGACTTTATCGATATGGAGTCCAAAAAGAATCAGCGAAGAGTTTTGGAGAGGCTGAGAGAGTGCATGAAAGAGGATTCTGCCAAGTGCACTATTCTTGGGATGAGTGAGTTTGGCCTTGTCGAAATGACGCGCCAAAGAAGCCGCGAGTCTCTTTCCCAGACTCTGCAGACAGCATGTCCCTACTGTTCAGGAAGCGGTCAGGTGAAGAGCCACGAAAGCCTTTCGATTGAGATCGAGCGAGCTCTGAAGAAGGCGATTTTGGTGCAAAATCAGTTTGCTCTCAAACTGGTGACGCATCCAGAGCTGGACCATTATCTTGAAATGGGCGATAAGGAATATTTGAAAGAGATGGCGATCAAGTCCAATGCGCGACTTGAATTTGGGGTGAATGATGCCCTGCATCTCAATGACTATTTTTTTTCCTCGACCCTCAATGGCCAACGAATCGATACATGAAACCATGCTGCGGCAGAAGCTCTCTCCTGAGGGCAATATTCCTGCCAAATATCGGGAGATCCTCCTCCCCTTTGTCGCCTGCTATCGGCAGGCGCTTGGCCCCCTTTTCCAGGAGCAGCTCCCCACGCTGCTCCTCTTTCTGGAGCTGATTCAGCCCCACTTTTCACACCCGCATCTCTTCCCGCCCTATCATCAAAAGATTCGACATCCCTTTGACTATTACTCCTTTGGGCTTGACTTCATTCGTCCCTTGATTGAGGAGAGGGCGTCGAAGATCTATGGGGAAGAGCATTGGGGGGAGGTCGTACGCGCAGTGCGTGCCGGAGAGAATGCGATTCTTCTTAGCAACCATCAGACAGAGAGTGATCCGCAAGCGATCTCGATTCTTTTGGAGAAAAAGTATGCAGATATAGCGGAGAAGATTATTTATGTGGCAGGGGAGCGTGTTTTGACGGATCCTTTGGCGATTCCCTTTAGCATGGGATGCGATCTTCTCTGCATCTATTCAAGGCGCTATATTGACACTCCTCCGGAGTGCAGGGAGCAGAAGCTTTTGCACAACCGAACCACGATGGAGAAGATGGCGCGT
This sequence comes from Verrucomicrobiota bacterium, assembly GCA_028873295.1. Classification (GTDB taxonomy): domain Bacteria; phylum Chlamydiota; class Chlamydiia; order Chlamydiales; family SM23-39; genus JAGWKO01. The sequence continues at coordinate 3,294 of JAGWKO010000044.1, read as the reverse complement.
CTTCTTGGAGAAGGGGGAAAAGTCATCTATGTGGCGCCAAGCGGTGGGCGCGATCGCAAGAATGCGGCTGGAAAGATTGAGGTAGCGCCTTTTGACCCTGACAGCATTGCACTTTTCCATCTGATGGCAAAGAAAGGGGGAGTGAAGACACACTTTGTTCCCTTTGCTCTTTCGACGCATGATCTTCTTCCGCCGCCTGAGGCGATCCAGAAGGAGCTCGGAGAAGCGCGCATTGCAAAAAGAACGCCTGTCTTTCTCTCTTTTGCACCTCCTTATCCCATGGAAGTGGGGGGAAAAGAGGGAAGAGAGGAGAGAGCAAAAGAAATTTGGACTATTGTCAAGAGGATGTACGAAGCATGTCCCCACTCTATTACATAACACTCTTTTTTTCCTTGTTTGGCCTTTTGTTTGCCGAGGTTCCAGAGGCTGTCTTCATTGAGGATCGCTCGGCGCTCCCCTTGCTCAGTCCTGAAGTTGCGAACCGGAAGATAGCTAAAATGCGTCTCTCCAATGGGCTGGAAGTCCTTCTCATCTCTGATGAGAAGGCAGAGCTTTCTGCAGCTGCAGTGGCAGTGCATGTCGGCTCCTGGAGCGATCCCGAGAAGTATCCCGGGATGGCGCATTTTTGCGAGCATATGCTCTTCATGGGGACTGAGACCTATCCTGATGAAAACGCCTTCATGCGCCTTGTTTCCGAGTGGGGCGGCTCTACCAATGCGATGACGACATCGGATCGCACGATTTATGCTTTTTCTTCTCAAACGGAGGGGTTTGCTCCTCTGCTTGATCGTTTTGCCCATTTTTTCATTGATCCACTCTTCAATGAGGCGCAGGTTGCGCGTGAGATGCATGCAGTAGACCAGGAGTTTGCCAAAAGCATCGAGAATGATGGATGGCGCACGATGATGGTGCTGAAAGAGACGGGCAATCCATCGCATCCAAATCACCTTTTTAGTTGCGGCAATGCGGAGACACTTTCGCATATACCGCGCGAAGCGCTTGTTGATTGGCATCATGCGCACTACAGCTCTGATCAGATGCGCGCAGTTCTCTACTCTTCCCTCTCTATAGAGGAGTTGCAAGAGGAGGCGTTTCGCATTTTTTCTGAGGTGCCCAAACGGGCAACTCCCCATTACGATTTCTCTGCTCCAATCACTTCGCCGGAGCAGGAGGGTCATCTTCTTACGATTCGCCCCGTCAAATCGACAAACAGCCTGATGCTTCTTTGGGAAGTTCCGAGCTCTCTTGCCCAGGATCATACGCTTTCCCTCATCGCCTACACGTTGCAGCGCGGTCAAAAGGAGAGCCTTGCCATGATCCTGAAAGAGGAGGGGCTCATTGAAGATTTTTCTCTTGATGTAGAGGAGATCGGAGGGAAGGAGCACACGCTCTTTTTCTGCTCGCTTGAGCTGACAGAAAAGGGGATGGCGCACCCTGAGCAGGCAGCGCTTCGTCTTTTTCAGGCCTTTTCTCTTTTGCGCATGAAGGGAGTCCCACACTATCTTTTTGAGGAGAGAAATCGCACGTCGCAGCAGCAGTACCAGTATCAGGACAGGGAAGATCCCTTTGCCTATGTCCTGGACCTTGCGCCCACTCTTTTTGACGAGTCTTTAGAGACCTTCCCGCGCCAAACTCTTCTTGCCACCTCCTATTCACCGGAGCGGTTGGAGAAAACGCTGGAGTGGCTCACGCCGGATCATGCGATTCTTCTTCTTCTTGCCTCTACGGATACTCCGCTCGATCATAAAGAGCGCTGGATGGGTGCAGAGTACAATGTTGCCTCCATTTCGCCTGGCTGGATGAAGCTCTGGGGTGAAGCAAAGCCTCTTTCCGAGATGCGCATACCGGAGCCCAATCCCTTTCTTCCCGATGCCTTTGCTATTGTCCCCGAGTCTGAGGATTCTTCACCACTTCTCTTTGCTGACCATGCGTCTGGTAGAGCCTATTATGCGCGCTGCGGTGAGTTTTTAGGGCCGGAGGTTGCGCTTCATTTCCATATCCTCTCTCCTGAGCTAGAGGCTACGGCGCACTCTCGTGTTCTTGCAGAGCTCTATCTTTCCTATGCGGAGTGGGAGCTTGCGCCGATTCTCTCTGCTGCAAAGCAGGCGGGCTTACGGGCCAGATTTTCTATTGACCGCCAGCGTCTGCAGATGGAGGTGAAAGGTTTTAGTCCCAAGGCGCCGCTCTTTGTGGAGACGCTTCTTTCCAATCTTGCGCTTCCTCCTATCTCCAAAGAAAAATATGAGACCCTTCTTCACGCTCTGCAGAAGGAGTATAGCAACGGCCAAAAGGAGCTCTCCTGTCGCCTTGCAAAAGAACTTGCCGTCTCTCTTCTCTGCCCTGATCGTTTTACCTCCTCCGAAAAAGCAGAAGAGCGCATTACATACGAAGAGTTTTGCTCTTTTCAGGAGCGTCTTTTTTCAACAGCCTATGTTGAGGGCTTTTTTGGCGGCAATCTCTCCTTGAAGGATGCGGAGGGGGTCTGGCTCGATGCAATGCACTTCCTGGGACGGACTCCCTACCCAAAAGAAAAGCATCCACAGCTTTTTGCTGCAGCACTTCCTGCTGGTCCCTATGTTGTGCGTAATTCGACGCCGATGCAGGGGAACGCGACACTCCTTCTGATTGATGAAGGGGAGCGTGCAGATGAGGAGCGCGCGGCGCAAGACATCGCAGCCCTTGCGTTGGAAGAGGCTTTTTTTCAAGAGCTGAGGAGCAAGCAGAAGACGGGCTATATTGCGCGCAGCGAAGCGCAAGAGGTGCGCGGAAGGCTTTTCCACACTTTGCTGGTGCAGTCCAATTCACATCAACCGGAAGAGCTGCTCTATCGCTTTGAGCTCTTTTTAGAAGAATTTTTCAGTGAGCTTCCCTCGAATGTCGACGAGCCTCGCTTTTCTCAGTTGAAAAATGGCGCTATCGCCTCTCTTAAAAATCGCTATTCGACGCTTGATGACAAGGTGGCCCTCTTTGATTTTCTTGCTTTCCAACGAGATGCGCTCTTTTCTGCTCTGGACAGCAGATTGAAGTCACTGCAGGCGCTCTCTTATGAGCAGTTCCTCACTCTTGCCCACTCTTTCTTTGATCGCAGCAATCACAGGCGCCTTGCGATTCTCTATGAAGGAGCGCTCTCCTCTCCCTTTGTATACCGAACCGTTTCCTCTTCTCATCTTGCGGAGCTGGATTGAATAGACCTCTTATATACCCAAAAAAGATGAAGAGTTGACAACTGGCCTTTGGTCTCAGGAAGAAAACATGATGGGAAGGATGTGCATGATACGCATGATAAATTTATCA
>JAGWKO010000043.1 GCA_028873295.1 Verrucomicrobiota bacterium | reverse complement strand
TCACGACCTCGAACTTTTGCATAAAATAGCCAATAGATTTTTGAAGACTACCATTTATACTAAAAAATAAAATTTTTTAGTAAGAATTTTTGGGCAAGGGCACGGGCAGGGGCAAGGGCAAGGAAATGAGGTTATGCAAGAGGTCTAATATTCCTATGGAACCATTTGTGTTGAAAAAGAGAATCGATGGGTGAGCTCGGATGGAAGAGAGCTAAGGCTGCACGTGAAGTCGCAGCTACATAAGCCACGACGTCACTTGACCTTTGTGCTGCGATCCAATACAATCGCTCCACCTGGGGTAGGAAGAGATGTATACAGAAAAAAAACTAACAACAGAAGCGCTGCGCAAGAAGTTTAAAAATAACTTTAACCTTTGCAACTTTTCCATCCACGTAGGGCAAGAGATGCTTAGACGTGAAGGGGGTGTGATGCTGCACGATATTTTGAAGAAAGTGGAAGAGAGAGTAGACGAAAGGTAGTCCTGGTGCGCGAAACGATCCTTATCACCTCGGCTCTCCCTTATGCCAATGGAGAGCTTCATTTTGGCCATATTGCCGGAGCTTACCTACCTGCCGATTGCTATGCGCGGTACAAGAGGTTAATGGGGGCGGATGTCCTCTATTTATGCGGTTCAGATGAGTATGGCATTGCAATCGCCTTGAGCGCTGAACTCGCCGGTCGCACGCCCAAGCAGCAAGTGGATCTTTTCCATGAGATCAATCAGAAACTCTTTGCTAAATTCGGGATCGCATTCGACCACTATAGTCGCACAACCTGGCCCGGACATATTCCCATTGTGCAGGAGTTTTTCCGCGAATTGCAGACAAAGGGATTCATCGAAGAGCGCACTGAGCCTCACCTCTATTCAGAGCAGGAAAAGCGCTTTCTGGCAGACCGCTATTGCGTGGGAACCTGCCCAAAGTGCGGTTTCACAGAGGCAAGAGGGGACGAGTGTCCCAAGTGCGCCGCCTCTTTTGAGGCAACAGATCTGAAGAACCCGCGCTCCAAGATGAGCGGTGCTCCCTTAACTCTTCGCCCAAGCACCCACCTCTATTTGCGCTTTGATCTTTTCAGGGAGAAATTATCAGAGTGGCTTACAAAGAAGAATTGGAAGGAGAATGTGCTCCATCTTGCCATGAGCTATGTGCAGGACTTGAAGGCCCGTGCGATTACGCGCGACTCTGAGTGGGGCGTGCCTGTTCCCGGGATGCCTGACAAGGTGTTTTATGTCTGGTTTGATGCTCCGATTGGTTATGTCTCAGCAGCTCAGGAATGGGCAGAAAAGACAGGGGACAAGGAGCGCTGGAAGCACTACTGGCTGAATCCAGATGCAAAGCTTATCCATTTTATCGGTAAGGATAACATTCCTTTTCACACTCTCTTTTTCCCCGCCATGCTGATGGGACAATCGGAGCCCTATAAACTGCCCGATGAGGTGCCAGCGAATGAATTTCTTCTCTTTGAGGGGAGAAAATTTTCCAAATCAGATCATTGGACGGTCGATCTTGAGTCCTTTTTTGCAAAGTATAGCGCAGATCAGGCGCGCTATGTCCTTGCCGCTAACGCCCCTGAAACGGGAGATGCTGATTTTGGCTGGCGCGACTTTTTACTGCGCTGCAATGGAGAACTGCTCGGAAAATTGGGCAACTTTGTCCACCGCGTTTTGACCTTTGCAAAGACGCACTGCGCCTCCCGTGTTCCCGTGCAGGGAGTCCTGGAGGAGAAAGATCGTCAATTTCTGCAAACAATAGATACCCTGACAGAGGCAATTTCTCTTGCCTATTCCTCATTCCACCTGCGCAGAGCTGCGCAGCTTGTTATGGAGATGGCGCAGACAGGAAACGTCTACTTTGACGAGAAAAAACCCTGGATTGCAGCAAAGAGAATGCGCATGCTGGCAGAAACTGCTGGCGAAGCTCTGACTGAAGAGAGCGTTGATGCCTCCTCTTTAAAAACGACGATTGCCCTCTCTCTTTTTGCTATTTGTCGCCTAAGTCTCGTTGCCTCTCCTATTCTTCCTGCAAGTGCGCAAAAAATATGGGAGATGCTCGGCTTTTCAACATCCATTGCGCAGGAAAATTGGCTTGCTGTCTGCCAGAATTCGCTGCCGATAGGACAGGTTCTTCTCGAGCCGACTCCTCTTTTCCGCAAGATCGAACCTGAGGAAATTGAGGAAGAGGTCTCTAAATTGGGTAGCGAATCACGCCCAACATAACGAGGGCGAGTTTCTGGAAGTTTTCAAATTCGCTCCCATCTGCCAAGCGCTCGATCAGAGTCTCTTTTTCTGTTTCAGAAAGTTTGCTGTTTTCGCCTATTTTCTGCCGAAGATAGTCGCAAACAAGCACTCCGCCCGCTTCATTCAGGCAGGGAATAAGATTTTTTCTATAGCAAGAGACAAGAGTGCTTCGCAAGTATCTGCACATTGCAAGAAGAAAGAGGCTTAGCGCATCCTCACTATCGATATTGTGGGAGGGAATAGAGACAAATCCCACTGCAAGCGTGTTTTTTATTGTCTCATAATTGTGAACATTCTCTTTTGCCCATAAACCAAACACACTTTGGCGCATCCATGCCTGTATGCTCTTCTTGCGCTCATCCTGAAGCGCAAGAAGAAGCTGGTCCCCGTAGGAGAGTTCAGCATGGGAAGAAAAACGCTCTGCGATTGTGCGACTTACATCTTTTAGCTGCGTATTGCAGTAGGGCCCCCCCTCAATTGCGCATTGCAGGAGGCAATCTTCCGTGTCGATCTCGCTGAGTCTGTTTGCCTTAAGAAGATGAACCACTTTGGAAAAAGAGGTTTGTGCAATCTCCAGATCCTGCGCGATACCGACGCCGCGTTTGGTCTGCAAAACAGTTACCAGATGCTCCAGGGAAGATCGCGCGCAGCTCTTGAGCTCTTCCGGGCTGTAGAGTTCTATCGTTTGTCTGATTTGGGTTCTGTCCAATGTGGAGTTCTTTATGCATAACTGTTCGATGAACCTGTCGTCATCCTTGAGTTTTGCTTTTACAACTTGTAAAAGAGATTCTTTTCCCCAGTTTAACTCATCGAATTTCTTGAGAAGAAAAGAGAATTCAGGATCTTCTGGGATCTCTTCAATGCCTTGAATCAGTTGTGAGCAATGTTCCGGGGCAAAAGAGAGTGTGGAGAGGTCGCTCCTTAAGATTTTGTCGATTTGCTCACTTGTGAAGTCTGTAGGAGGGCAGAAGGGTTTGGAAAATTGTGCGAGAGGAATGTCATTTTGACTGCGGGAAGGAACGAAGCGGTAGGTAAAGGTATCGGATTTGTCTCGTAGCAGCCCTGTCTGTCGGGAAAGAAGTTCGTAGCCCCTTAAGCAGATTTGCACGATCGTAACGCAGCGCATCCAACCGAAGTCAGTAGTCAGAGAGAGGAAAATTCCGCAGAGAATCATCGCGTCTTTTACCTGTGAGGCGATATTCGATGGGATGAGTCCCAGATCATAGCATTCGTGATAGGCAAAAGTGGCAAGTGCAGCTATTGCAGGAACAGGCGATCCCATATAGAGAGCATAGACATAGGTAGCAACAGCTGTTACTTTCCATAGAGTGCTATTTTCTTTGGCAAACGTTTGTAGAGCCTTCATCCCTTTTTCATGACGCAGAAAAGAGGGGAGAATCCGTTGCAAATCTCCTGTGAGCGCAGCAGCTGCACAAACTTGCAAGGGGATGATGGCAAGACAGGTTCTCTTGAGGAGAGGGGAGTCGCCGATATTTTCAGTGATCAAATGATAGAGAGAGCCCATCTGAAAGAGCTGATTGGGAATTGAAAAATAGGGCGTTCCCCCCACCTCTATCTCTTTTGTTGCGCGATGCATTTCACAGAAAAAATTTGCATCACGAATAGAAGATACAGAATTAAACATAATAATTTAACAGTTATTATATTTTAGTCGTTATTATTAAACAATAATCTCTTGTTTTAGGGCTGTTTTAAGACCGGTGTAGCGGCGCTGCACTTCATCGTTATGGACAGCGATGGCGACGGCTTTTGTCGTCCCCACAATAAAAACCTGGCGTTTCCCTCGTGTCACAGCTGTATAGAGAAGATTTCTCTGTAATAGCCTTGCGTGAGAGGTGTGGAGAGGAATGATGATACAGGGGCATTCGCTGCCCTGGAATTTATGGACGGAGGTGGCGTAGGCAAGGACGAGCTGGTCGAGCTCTGTGAACTGATAGGGGATGAGGCGATCATCAAAGGTTACGGCGAGTGTTTGCTGGATGCGATCAATGGAATGAATTTTCCCTATGTCTCCATTATAGACCTCTTTTTGGTAATGATTTTTGATCTGCATTACTTTATCTCCTACGTGAAAGCGGGAGCCGAATTTGAAGATCGGTTGATGGCTGGGATTGAGCGCCTGTTGAAGCGATTGGTTAAGCCATTCCACACCGATCATTCCCTTTTTCATGGGTGAAAGGACCTGGATCTCTTCCAGGGAGCGAAACCCCCAGCGTTTTGGGACTTCTTTAGTGACAAGTTCCAGGAGGATCTGGTGGATAGCCTCCGGCGTCTCTGCAGCGATGAAATGAAAGTCGGCTTCTGCAGGTGTGTTGATAAAGGGAAATTCGCCATTGTTGATACGGTGTGCATTTGTGACGATGAGGGAGCCTTTCGCCTGCCGAAAAATTTCGGTCAGTCTTGTCACTGGAACAGTCTCTGAAGCGATCAGGTCTTTTAGCACCGTGCCTGGACCAACGCTTGGCAATTGATCGATGTCGCCAACAAGAAGAAGGCGCGCATGGCTCGGAATTGCCTTGAGAAGATGAAAAAGAAGGGGCGTGTCGATCATGCTTGCCTCATCAATGATGAGAAGGTCGCACTTGAGGGGATCGTCTCTTCCTCGCTTAAATCCGCCAGCGACAAAGTCCATTTCAAGCAGCGCGTGGATCGTGAAGGCCTTTCGATGTGTGATCTGCGAGAGTCGTTTGGCAGCCCTTCCAGTGGGGGCCGCAAGAAGGATTTTGTCTGTCAACTTCTCTGTAATTGCGAGGATGGAGCGCGTGATCGTGCTTTTGCCTGTTCCTGGTCCCCCCGTAATGATATGCACTTTATGCGTGAGTGCGGCAATAATGGCATCTTTTTGCCCGGGGGCAAAAGAAATTGAAGCCATCTTTTCAACCCACTCAACAGCCTTTGGAGTGTCGATGGAGCGGATCGCCTGCAGGTTTGTTTGCAGGCGGCGAAAATCTCTTGCAATCCCTTGCTCATATCCATAAAAGGGGCCAAGCCATAAAAACTCATTTTTGCGAACGATGATGTTCTTTTGAACAAGATCTTCGATATTTCCTTTAGTCAGTTCAGAATCTGTCTCCAGCATCTTTTGCGCCGCGGGGAGCAACTCTTTTTCCGGATAGCAGGTATGCCCCTCCTCGGAGAGTTCCCAGAAGAGGTGCTGGATGCCTGCACGCAGTCGCTCAGGTGAATGGAGGGCAAACCCCAACTTCTGTGCGATCTGGTCAGCCAGACGAAAGCCAATGCCAAAGATGTCTTTTGCAAGATCATAGGGGTTACTGCGCACGCGCTCGATCGCTGCGTCTCCATAGACTTTGTGAATTTTTTGCGCAAACCCGGGACTCACGCCATGCGTGCGCAAAAAGAGCATCACATCGCGCACTTTGCGCTCCGCCTCAAGACTCGCTTTCAGACTCTCAATTTTTTTGCTGCCGAGTCCTCGAATCTCTTCCAGTCTCTCAGGCGTCTCTTCGATGACCTGCAGAGTCTTTTCGCCAAAATGCTCGACAATTTTTTTTGCAAAGCCGGTGCCAATTCCCTTGATAAATCCAGATTCCAGATAGCGCTGAATGCCAATAACATCGGTGGGCATCTCCACGCGATAATCGGTGACGGAAAATTGCTTTCCGTGAGAGGGATGGCATTTCCATTCGCCTTCGCAAGAGACAAGCTCTCCGGCATGCAGATCGGGAAGGTAGCCGACGATAGTGACAGTCGTCTTGCTGGGTCTTAATCGCAATTTGGCAACAGTAAAGCCATTTTCCGGCTGAATATAAACGATTGACTCTACAGTGCCGCAAAGAGAGATCTTCTCTACTTCATCTCTGTTTGCTGATAGGCTCATAGGTTCCTAAAATAAAAAAACCCCCTGCAAACGAGGGGGTCTTTTACTACAAAAAGTTTAGGACAAAGATTAGAGTTAGAAGTCAAATCTTGCCTGAACATTAAGACCATAGAGAGTGATGTCATCGTTCATATCGTTGCTTCTCATGCTTATAAAATTGAGCATGTCGTAGTTGTAGTAAATGTCGAAGTCATACCCTGCCCAAATACCGAGTCGGTAGTTGTCATTGCAAAAGCCACCATTCCATCCAAGGCCGAGGAACATCTGCAAAACAGGAGTAATTGTATTGACCTTTGGGCTTGTGATCGTAGAGGTTGTCTTCTCTGCATTCAGCGTCGTGAAGCTCGTATAGAGAGCGCTTGTTGCTGCATTGGCAAGAATCGCAAAGCCGGATCCAAGAAGCCAATTGGTATTGAAGACAAACTTAGGCCCAAGACTCCACGCCTTTGTGTGGATGGAGAGGGTGTCAGAGCCATGATACGGTATAGGAACAAGTAGCGTGTTGATGATGCCACTGTAGCTGCCGTTATAGTTCTCCCCTACAAAAAGAGCATCGAGGCCTGCTCCAAAGTTAGCAGTGAGCCACTTTCCAAAGTAGAAAGGTCTCTCGAGAATGAGCTCCAGCTCGTTAAATTTAATCTTCTCTTCTGCAGAGAAATTGCCGGAGAAGAGGTTCAGGTTATCTACTTCTACATCGTTAGCCAAAGAGAAAGTCTGTCCTGCAGCAAGAGAGAGGTTCTCGCTAGCAGAGTTTTGGTACCAGGTGTAGTTTGCATAGAGGTTCCAATCATCAGCATAGGGCATGCTGTAGCCAAAGCCCACTTGGAAACCGGAGGCATAGCCTGGATCCAAAATGAAGCTGGACGCTGAAGCGCTTGATGTAACGACCCCTTTTTTCAGTGAGTTCTGCGTCCAGTTCCAATAGATGTAGTTGCCTGTGAAGTAGAGATCGTAGCCTTCTCTGCATCTGTAGGAGGCGCTGGCGCTGTATCCTGCAGGAAGTTGTCCTGCTTGAGACATCTCACCAGGGACAAGAGCTGTGGCTGTTTGTCCTTTTTTTGAAGGGCTGTGATCATAATTTGCGGAACTCGCAGACATAGCCCATGGTGCGAGGAGTCCGATAGCGAGATAGGCTGCGCTCAGCATGCGATTCATAACATTCTCCTTGTTGGCTGGCGGATGAAATTCATGGAGTGCAAAACTGCATCAAAAATTTCATCGTTTTGCGTTGCAGCATGACATATCGCGCGTGCGAAGTCAATACAGGTGTATACCTTTTTCCCTACTGTGAGCCAAGAGCCCGTCGTCAACTCTTTATCTTGTTTGGGTGTAGCGCAAAAACTGTGATTCATCTATTTGTGAAGAGAAGTGCGCAGTAAGAAGACAATTTTCCTTCTGTTTCTTCTCCATTCCTGTCTCCGTATGTCGGAGGAGGAGCAAAAGGAGAACCTGATCCCTATGCCGAGCATGGATTGGACGGCGCAAAATAGCATGCAGACCTCTTTTTTCAGTGAGGGCAGGTGGCCAAAAGAGCTCTGGTGGGAAGTCTTTGACTCTGCAGTGCTCAATCAGATGATGAGGGAAGCGATTGCAAACAATCCCAATTTGCACAGTGTAGAGCAGAAGATTTTAAGAGCAAAAGAGAGGGCTACAGTCATAAAAGCAACGCTTTATCCCCTTGTTAATTTCAATGCGGATGGACTTTGGCAGATGGTTTCAAGTCATGGCATACAGCGCGCCTATAATCCTGACTTCCCCAAAAAAGTACAGTTTCTCAACATGACGCTCGATTTTTCCTATGAGTTCGATTTTTGGGACAAATATCGCAACCTGTATCACTCCGCACTCAGCCTGGCTTTTGCCGAACAGGCAGAGTATGACCAGGCGCTCCTGATCCTTTCTGCTACACTCTCCAGGACCTATTTTGCCCTGAGGGCGAACTTGGTGAAGCGCCAGATCTACCAGGATCTTTTTTCTGTACGGCGCAGGCTTCTTCTTCTCAATTCGCTCCGAATGGATGCGGCGATCGACGATCTGCGGATTGTCCTTGAGAGAAGAGAAGCAGCTGAACAGGCAGAGCAGTGGATCTATGCGATCGAGGATGAGATTGCTGTGGATCGACATTTGCTGAATATTTTGATGGGCAAGGGACCCGATGAGCCGATTGAGACGGAATATGCCTTCCCCGAGTTACCGCCCGCACTTGTCATTCCAGAAACGCTCTCCCTGGATCTGATCTCAAGGCGACCCGATCTTGCAGCGCAGTTGTGGCGCCTTGAGTCGCTCGCTCAGGAAGTGGGCTCTGCGCGGGCTCACTTCTTCCCCAACATCAATCTGGGATCTTTCCTTGGCTTAAGCAGCATTCTCTACAATGCGCTCTTTAAACCTTCCAGTTATGAGCAGGGGATCGAGCCCTCGATCGGTCTTCCCGTCTATCCCATCTGGGATATTCAGGCCAATCTCGATGCCAAACGCGCGGAGTATCAGGCAGCGGTTTTTGCCTACAACGATATGATCTTGAAAAGCGCGCAGGACGTTGTGGACTCGCTTGTCTTTGCGCGTGCGATCTATGGAGAAAAGGAGCAGCAGGAGGCGATTGTACAACAGGCATCCTGCCGTTTGGTGCTTGCAGAAGATCGCGTGACAAGCGGCCTTGACAATGCACTTGAGATGCTTCACTGGAAAGAGGAGCTTTTATTAAAACAGCTGGATGACATCAATCTCGCCTACAACCGCTATGTGGCAGCGATCAGTCTGATTCGCTCTCTTGGGGGAGGATACAACAGCAAAGAGGCTCTATGCGAGTCATGACGCTGCGCTACTGGAGGATCGCATGCGCCATTTTTGTGGTCGCTTTCATCTATTGGTGGATTGTTTGGAAGGATATCGCCTGGACCGACGACTGCTATGTTCATGGCAACCCTGTGCCTCTTACTCCACTTCGCTCCGGATTTGTCACTGCGATTCATACAGATGATACCTATCTTGTCATGCAGAATGAGGTCCTTGTTGAACTTGATCAGACAGACTCTCTCATCGCACTCGATGAGGCAAAGGAAGAGCTTGCAGAAACAGTGCGAAGAGTGTGTGAGATGTACCATCAGGTCTTCGTCTATCATTCGGAGATCGAGGTCGCAAAAGCTGAGTTCATCCGCAACGCCCAGGATTTTGAGCATCGCCTGCGCGTTTTAAATTCTCAGGCCGTCTCTTTGGAAAACTATGAGCATTCCGTTGCAGCTCTCCGCTCCGCTTTTTTTGATTTGAAACGCATCGAGTCGCTCTATGACAAGGCCTTTGCCCAGGTGCAAGGAGTCTCTATCTATGAACACCCTCTCATCAAAAAGGCGGCCGATCGGGTTCGCTACTCCTGGGTTCACCTGCATCGCTGCAATCTCTATGCTCCCACCGATGGGATCGCTGCCGAGCGCTCGATCCAGGTGGGAATGTGGGTCCCTGAGGGGACGCCTCTTATGACTGTCGTGCCGATGGATCAGATCTGGTTCAACGCCAACTTCAAAGAGACACAACTGACAAGGATGCGCATCGGCCAGCGCGCGATCGTACGCGTTGATCTTTATGGAGATTCGGTGCGCTATCACGGCAGAGTGGTCGGTCTCCCTTCCGTTGCAGGAAATGTGACCGGGCTTCTTCCTCCACAAAATCTCTCTGGGAACTGGATCAAGATTGTTCAGCGTTTGCCTGTGCGCATCGAAATAGATCCGGAAGAGCTTAAGGCGCATCCGCTTCGTCTGGGACTCTCTTCTGAGGCTACGGTTTTTCTCGACGACCCCGGAACTTATCTGCCCACTTCGACAAAGGGATCACCCACCTACAGCACGACGACCTATGTCAGGGAAGAATTGGGCGATGCGGAGTTTATCGATCAGATCATTGCGTGCAATATCGATCCGGTGCTCGAGCCCTACTTTACCGCGGCGCTTGATCTTCCCAAGATGGAGCTGAATATTCCGCGATTGATCCAGGAGGCGCTGCCTACAATCCCGGCTGCCCCTCTACAACCGCCTCTTCCTGAAAATTATTAATAGATATAATGTGATCGCGCCTTCTTAAGAAAGCGCGATCACATTATATCTAATGAATAATAAAAACACCCTTCCTGTTTCTTCTCTTGTTCTATGCTATGCGATGCTTGCGCTTTTTGTGTCGAATGCCTCTTTAACGAGTATTGGCGCTCCATTCATTGTGCAGGACTTGGGTGGAGATCGAACGATCAGCATTTATCCCATTGCCTTTTTCAACTTTGGCATAGTGATCACGGTTCCTCTTGCAAAACCTCTTTTTGCCAGGTTGGGGCTTTATCGCACTCTGTTTCTTGCTCTTTTTCTCTTTGCTATCACCAACATTTTGACCGGGTTGATGCCGACTTTCTTTCTGGTCAACCTCTTTCGCTTTTTATCGGGGCTTGGAGTAGGCCCCTCCTTTGCTCTTGTGAATCAGGCCGTTTATCTGCTTGTGCCCTCTGAAAAGAGAAGTCTCACTTCTTGGATCTACTCTACCGTTCTCATTTCGGCTCCTATTCTTGGAGGGATATGGGGAGGTCTGGACGCCTATCTTTACCATTGGCAATTTCCCTTTTTTGTCGATGGGGTGGTGGGTCTTTTTCTGATGGGCTGGCTTACACTCAGGAAAGGAGATTTGGAACTTCCCTATCATCCGGATCCGCGTTTTGATTGGGTTGGATGGTGGTTTTATGCCTTTTCAATCTTTGCGCTTACCTTTATCTGCACTACCTGCCAGCAACTGGACTACTATCGCTCAGAGACGTTACTTGCCTGTTTTTTTCTCGGAGTGCCTACCTTCCTCTATTTTTTGCTCAGATGTCGGGTGAGTTCTTTTCCTGTCTACAACCTTCGACTCTTTTCCACTCCGCTTTTTTCTCTGGCCGCGATTGCTCTGGTCCTCTTTTTTACGATCTACTATGGAACCCTTCTGCTTTTAAACATCTGGATCACCTTTGATGTTCAGTTCACGCCCAACTGGATTGCAGGGCTGCTCTCGATCATGTTTATCGCGGCTCTTTTCCCACATGTCATCATCACCGATTGGATTTTTCGCTTTGATCCGCGCTTTCTTCTTCTTTTTTCCACGCTCATTCTCACCTGGGTCTGTTTCTTCACGAGTACCTTCTGGCATGAGATCGACATTGGGAGAATTTTCTACGCGCGCCTTTTGGCAGGAATCGGTTTTGCTCTTTCTCTTCCGACGATTATTCAGTTGCTGATGCGGTCTCTTCCGGAAGAAAATCGAATTGACGCCCAAGAATTTTATCAGGGGTTGCGCCATTTTGCAAGTGGTCTTGGCGCTGCTCTTTTCAGCGTCACATGGCAGCGCAGATCCATTTTTTACCATGAGCGGCTCAACGAGTGGCTCAATCTGCAAAACAGCAATGTTCAAGTCTTCTTTCAGCGCATGAAGATCGCAAAAGTGCCGGGAGACCGCTTTGCCGAGCTCAACACTTACCTCGATAACCAGTCCTGGACCCTTGCATTGGAAGATGTCTTTTTCCTCATGGGCTGGATCATGGTCGGCCTTTTGCTCCTTATCCTATGGACCTTTCTTCGTCCTCGGGAGAAGTTCGATTTGCGCGAAGTTCAAAAAAAACTTGATCGTTGAAGTTATATTTAGCACAGCAGCTGTCGAGCCTCTTGTCTGATCCACACAAGGCAGCAGAGCTGCTCACTTGCCTTGTTTTGGAAAGTCTCGTAGATGCAGGAGATATTTTCTATTTTGATCCGATGTTCTATAGTGGTATACCTAAACAAGATGAAGAGTTGACAACTGGCCTTTGGTCTCAGGAAGAAAACATGATG